>CANHUG010000021.1 GCA_947462995.1 Verrucomicrobiales bacterium
AAGGCCGGGCGCGCGGTGCCGCTGCTGCGCCAGTCGCTCCAGCGCTGCACGCAGCGCACGGTGAAGTTCGTGCGCTGGCTGCGGGTATTTTTGTTCCGCGACGCGCCCTGGACGGCCATCGTCGACGCCCTGCGCATGGTCTACCGCACACCGTAGCCGAAATCACGGACACCGTTGCAGCCCTCTCGTGCCCAAGCGCGCACGCACGCACCTCTTCGAAGAGGCCTGTCTTCTTATCCACTGCCCGTCAGCCACTTCCCCAGCCCAACTCGCCCCGCAGCGAAGTGACATCGCGGCGAAGCGCCCCGCGAAAGGAAAGAACCGAAGAGGCCTGTCTTCTTATCCACAGTCTCCTGCACCAACGCTCCCGAACGCGCTCCCCATGGGCCCCGTCCCCTTATCCGCAGCCCTGCCCCCATTCCTTTTCCCTCCATTCCCTTCCCAATTCCTCCTCTCCACCCCCTTCCGCACCGGCATTGACGCCGCCCCCGGAATCGGCATAACTTACCCCAACCTCATGCAAGTTTCCCGCCCGCTTCCTTCCCTCGCGGCCATCATCGCCGCCATCGCCATTGCCATCCCGGCCCACCGCGCCGAAGCCCGCTTCGTCCTCCCCCAGGACATCGCCACCGAAGCGCCCATCAAGGAAACCATCTCCAAACTCCTCGCCGTCAAATCCTCCAAGGACGCCGAACCCTTCTTCGCCTCCCTCAAATCCGCCGCCGACGCAGGCAGCGCCGACGCCCTCTTCGCCGTCGCCTACCTCTACCAGACCGGCATCGGCGTCGAAGCCTCCGCGGAAAAAGCCAAAGAAGCCTACCAGCAGGCCGCCACTAAAGGCAGCGCCGCAGCCAAAAACAACCTCGGCCTCCTCCGCCTCGGCCTCGGCGAAAACCCCAAAGACGCCGTCGCCACCATCGAAACCGCCGCCACCGCCGGTTACTCCCCAGCCCAGGTCTCCATGGGCCAACTCTTCCTCGACGGCCTCCCAGCCGCAGGCATCGCCAAAGACCTCGACCAGGCTCGCGTCTGGTTCGAACGCGCCTCCGACGCCGGCGACAGCGACGCCAGCCTCACCCTCGGCGTCATGTACGAACAAGGCGCAGGCGTCACCGCCGACCAATCAGAAGCCGTCCGCCTCATGGAACGCGCCGTCGACGCCGGCAACCCCTCAGCCATGATCCGCCTCGGCACCAAACTCGCCGCAGGCCAGGGCATCAAACCCAACCCGGAAAAAGGCCGCGCCCTCTTCGACAAAGCCATCACCGCCAACGCCCAGGGAGCCAGATCCGCCCTCGCCGCCCTCTACGAATCCGGCACCGGCTTCGCCAAAGACGAAAAAAAGGCCTTCGAACTCTACTCCAAAGCCGCTGAAGAAGGCGACGCCACCGCATGGAATAAACTCGGCTACTTCCATGAAAACGGCATGGGCGTCCCCAAAAGCGACGCCAAGGCCCTCGAATGGTACAAAAAAGGCGCCGACCAGAACGTCCCCGTCTGCATCCACAACCTCGCCGTCTTCACCGAAGAAGGCCGCGGCGGTCTCACCAAAGACAGCAAGGCCGCCTTCGCCCTCTTCTACAAGGCCGCCCTCTCCGCCTTCGTCCCCTCACAACTCGCCCTCGCCATCCGCTACCGCGACGGCAAAGGCGTCACCGCCGACCCCCAGGCCGCCATGGCATGGTGCGAACGCGCCATGCAGAACGGCAACATCGACGCCTCCGTGCAGTTCGCCATCATGCTCGAATCCGGCGCCGCCGGCATCGTCAATCTCGAAACCGCCGCCAAAATCTACGAAGAAGCCGCTAACAAAGGCCACCCCGGCGCCATGGTCCAACTCGCAGGCCTCCTCGAAACCGGCCGCGGCGTCCCCGGCGATTTCCGCAAGTCCTTCGCCCTCTACCAGATCGCTTCCAAAGCAGGCTTCAAACCAGCCACCGAAAAACTCGACGCCCTCCGCCGCAAACTCACGCCGGATCAACTCAAAGCCGCAGAAGCCTTCGCCGCTGGCACCACCGCCAGCACCAAACCCGCAGACCCGGCCGCAGACCCGGCCACCAAACCCGCCCCCGCACCCGCACCCGCCCCCGCCAAAAAACCCGCCGCCACCAAACCCAAGGCCCGCTGACCGCCGCCACCATGGCCGATCCACTCACAGCTGACCTCGCCAACCTCACCAGCGCCTTCGAACACAACTTCGCCGCCCGCGGCGAAATCGGCGCCTCCCTCTCCGTCTGGCTCCACGGCCGCGAAGTCGTCTCCCTCCACAAAGGTGCACGCACCCGCGACGAAGTCGATACATGGCACGACGATACCCTCGTCCCCGTCTGGTCCGCCACCAAAGGCCCCGCCGCCCTCGCCCTCCTCCTCGCCCTCCACGACGCCGGTCTCTCCCCGGACTCCCCAGTCCAATCCGTCTGGCCGGAACTCACCGCCCGCTGCTCCTTCGGCCAGTTGCTCTCCCATCAGGCCGCTCTCCCCGCCATCGACGAAAAACCCTCCATCTTCGACCACCCCGCCGTCGCCGACGCACTAGCACGCCAGTCCCCTTTCTGGGAACCCGGCACCGCCCACGGCTACCACCCTCGCACCTTCGGCTTCCTCATCGACGAATGCGCCCGCCGTCTCTCCGGCGGCCAATCCATCGGCACCATCCTAGCCAACCGCATCACCATCCCCATCGACGCCGACTTCTGGATCGGCCTCCCCGTCTCCGAACACCACCGCGTCGCCCGCCTCTACCCCGGCAAAGCCAAACCCGCCGCCTCGCCGGACGAAGCCGCCTTCTTCGCCGCCTTCACCTCCCCGGATTCCCTAACCAGACGCGCCTTCGCATCCCCCGCCGGCCTCCACGCCGTCGGCGACATGAACCTCCCCGCCGCATGGACCGCCGCACTCCCCGCCCAGGGCGGCGTCGGCTCCGCACGCGGTCTCGCAAAAATCTACGCCCTCCTCGCCTCCGGCGGCTCATGGAACGGCCGTCAGCTCATCCCCCCAGCCGTCCTCTCATGGGCCTCACAGCCCCTCGCCAACGGCCACGATAAGGTCCTCCTCATGCCCACCCGCTTCTCCGCAGGCTTCATGATGAACCCCCTCGCTCCAGACGGCACGACGCTCCACCACCGCTTCGGCCCCAGCACACGCGCCTTCGGCCACCCAGGCGCTGGCGGTAGTCTCGCCTTCGCCGACCCAGACCGCGGCCTCGCCTTCGCCTACGTCATGAACCAGATGGAACAAGGCGTCATGCCCAACGCCAAATCCCTCAGTCTCATCGACGCCCTCCCGTTCTGATCCGGCATCCTAACGCCCCCGCTCGTCACGCTCCCGCTCCATCAGCTCCCCTAACTCCCGGTCACCAGCCATCCCGCTCGCCCCCAGCGCCCGGATCATCCCCTCCTGATCCTCCTCGCTCCGGTTCGCCCCCAGCTTGAACTTCGTCTCGATCCTCGTAATCGCCACGCTGAATCCCACGATCGCCCGCAGCATCGCATCTTGCATCTCTCGCGGCAGCGCCTCCATCCCCCACGGCCGCTCCCGACCCGTCTCGTACTGCGCCGCCATCGCCGCCACAATCCCACGCACCACCTCCGGATCCTCCTCGATCCGCACCGACCCGTACACGTGCACCACCGCGTAGTTCCACGTCGGCACCGCCGGCCCCACCGCATACCACGTCGGACTGATGTACCCATGCGGCCCGTGAAAAATACTCAGCACCTCACGCCCCTCGCCAAACCGCCGCCACTGCCCGTTCGCCCGCGCCAGATGCCCGCGCAATTCCCGCGCCCCTCGGTCCAGCAGCATCGGCACATGACTCGCCCACGGCCCTCCCTCCCCATCCGTCACCACCGTCGCAAATCCATAACGCTCGATCATTCCGAACGCCTTCTCCTCATCCTCCATCCTGTCCGCCGCCGGAATATACATCGTCTCCCTCCAACTCAATCTCTCGGCAGCAGATACGCCCACCGCACCATCTCCACCGGCCGACGCCGCGGCCGCTCAGGCTCCCGCCGCTCCCGCTCCCAATCCACCATCCGCCCCTTCTCCCCTTCCCCCTCTCCACCACCCGCCACACTCCCACCACCCTCAACACTCCGCCCCTCGCTCTCCACCACCACTCCCTCATCAGCCCACTCCTCACCAGGCGCTGCCGCCATGTGACTCCACACACTCCCAGCATCCGCACTCACCAGCCCACCACCGCTCGGCAGCAAATCCTCCACCCCAGCCTCCTGACCACTTTCCAGAACCTGCGTCTCATTCCCGCTCCAGATTCTACTCCACGCGACACGCTTCCCCGCCTTCCCCACCACCTCCACTCGCCTCACCGGCACCCGCTCCGACCGCCTCACCCGGTGCTGCTTCGCCAGCACGCCCGTCATCTCCACCATCCGATCCGCCTCCCCATCATCGTCCACCACCGCCACCGGAACAGACGTCACCACACCGGCAGAACTCTCCGCCACCGGCAGCAGCAGACCTCCGGCACTAACAGCAAACAGAAGAATTGTCAGGGAGCAGCAGGGCTTCATGTCAGTGCGGAAATGGCGGACCTGTCAGGGGGAACCGGTCGCCTTTGCTATGCTCCCACGCCCCGCGGACCTCGTCAAGCGCCCCGTTTTCAGCCACTTCCACCACTCCCGCACCCCCTCCCAGTCTCGCCGCCGCCCGCCGCCGCAACCCTTCGTCCGCCCTCGCAAACACCCGCACTCGCCCTCCCCGCCCCCCTCTCCCGGCCCCTCCATTCCCCCACGCTTCCTCCTTCCCCACCACCTCCCGCAACCGCTCCAACTGCCCCAGCGCACGCTCCACCACCCCGTCCATCACCTCCCTCCCAGCTCGCAACGCCGCCATCACCATCTCCACTCTCTCCACGCTCATCCCCCCATCTCTCCCCATCACCGATCCTGTCTCGCGTTCATTCATTGGATTCTTGTAATTATGGTTCTTCTGGTAAATACCCAACCCCGCGCCCGCTGCAACTCTTTTCCTCCCTCCCCAACGCCATCCCGCCCTCCTTCCCTGCTCCGCTGTGTCAATCCGTCCGCTCAGCCGGGTCATTGTGTCGCGGGTGTCCCACCCCGCACAGCCCCCCACGCGGCAGCTCCGCTTTCTTAATTCGCTGACCAACAACGCTTTACACACCGCCCACCCCCCGTGGCACGCCGCGTGCAGATTCAAGGCGCAAAACCAATCCCCTCAACTCACCAAATTTATGGGCAAGATTCTCGGCATCGACCTCGGCACCACCAACTCCTGCATGGCCATCATGGAGGGCTCCGAACCACTCGTCCTCGAAAACTCCGAAGGCGCTCGCACCACCCCCTCCGTCGTCGCCTTCACCAAAACAGGCGAACGTCTCGTCGGCCAGGCCGCTAAACGCCAAGCCGTCACCAACGCACGCAATACCGTCTTCTCCGCCAAACGCCTCATCGGCCGCAAGTTCTCCGAACTCTCCGACGCCGACAAAAACGTCCCCTATAAAATCGTCCCCGCCTCCAACGGCGACGCCCACATCGAAGTCGATGTCGCCGGCGAAAAGAAGGTCTACAGCCCTCAGGAAATCGCCGCCATGGTCCTCGGCAAACTCAAAGCCGACGCCGAAGCCAAAATCGGTGAATCCATCACCGACGCCGTCATCACCGTCCCTGCCTACTTCAACGACTCCCAGCGCAACGCCACCAAAGCCGCCGGCGAAATCGCTGGCCTCAACGTCCGCCGCATCATCAACGAACCCACCGCCGCTTCCCTCGCCTACGGCCTCGATAAGAAGAAAGACGAGAAAATCGCCGTCTACGACCTCGGCGGCGGTACCTTCGACATCAGCGTCCTCGACATCGGCGACGGGGTCTTCGAAGTCCTCGCCACCAACGGCGATACCCACCTCGGCGGCGACGACTGGGACAACCGGCTCATCGACTTCATCCTCGCTGAATTCAAAGCCGACTCCGGCATGGACCTCAAAGGCCAGCCCGACGCCATCCAGCGGATCAAGGAAGAAGCCGAAAAAGCCAAAATCGCCCTCAGCTCCAGCCAGAGCTACGACATCAATCTCCCCTTCATCACCGCCGACGCCACAGGGCCGAAGCACATCATGAAGACCCTCACCAGAGCCAAACTCGAACAGCTCTGCGACGACCTCTTCGCACGCACCGTCACCCCAGTCAAAAAGTGCATCGAAGACGCCAAGGTCTCCACCACCGAAATCGATGAACTCGTCCTCGTCGGCGGCATGACCCGCATGCCCATGGTCGTCGAAACCGCCCGCAAACTCGCCGGCAAAGAACCTCACAAAGGCGTCAACCCGGACGAGGTCGTCGCCATCGGCGCTGCCATCCAGGGCGGTGTCCTCAAGGGCGATGTCAAAGACATCCTCCTCCTCGATGTCACCCCGCTCACCCTAGCCATCGAAACCATGGGAGCCGTCGCGACCCCCATGATCCCGCGGAATACCACCATCCCTTTCAAGAAGACCGAGACGTTCTCCACCGCCAGCGACAACCAGCCAGGCGTCGAAGTCGTCGTCGTCCAGGGCGAGCGCCCCATGGCCCGCGATAACAAAACCCTCGGCACCTTCAAACTCGAAGGCATCGACGCAGCCCCGCGCGGCGTCCCCCAGATCGAAGTCACCTTCGACATCGACGCCAACGGCATCCTCCACGTCTCCGCAAAAGACAAGAAAACCGGCAAAACCCAGCAGATCTCCATCAAGGGCTCCAGCGGTCTCAGCGACGACGAAATCGAACGCGCCAAACGCGACGCAGAAACCCACGCCGAAGAAGACCGTCTCCGCAAGGAATCCGCCGAAACTCTCAACAAGGCCGATACCCTCGTCTTCCAGGTCGAAAAACAACTCGCCGAACTCGGCGACAAGGTCACCGACGACCAGAAAAAACCCATCACGGACCAGATCCAGAAAATCAAGGACGCCATCGCCGCCAACGACACCGCAGCCATCAAGTCCGCCTCCGCCGAACTCGAAGTCCTCTTCAGTCAGGCCGCCGCCGCCGCACAATCCGCCGGCTTCAACCCCGGCGCTCAGCCCCAGTCCCCGGACTCCGGCAGCCAGGAACCTTCCGAACCCAAACAGGCCAAGGGCAAGGTCGTCGACGCCGACTTCGAAGTCGTCGACGAAGACAAGAAATAAGGCCCTCTCAGGACGGCTCTCAATGCCATCCAGCATCCACATCTAACTTCATTTCTCTAATGCCCACCAAAGCAAAAACCCAAACCACAACCACAGAACCCAACACCATGGCCAAAATCCAACCCCTCGGTCAACGCGTGCTCGTGAAGCGCATCGAAGTCGAAGAAAAAACCGCCGGCGGTATCTATCTCCCCGACAACGCCAAGGAAAAGCCACAGGAAGCCAAGGTCGTCTCCCTCGGCACCGGCGGCAAAGACGACAACGGCAAGGCCATCGAATTCACCGTCAAAGCCGGTGACACCGTCCTCATCTCCAAATACGGCGGCACAGAAGTCAAAGTCGACGGCGAAGAACACCTCATCATCTCCGAATCCGATATCCTCGGCATCGTCAAGAAGTGAGCCCTCGCTCCCCTCTCATTCTCCAAAACCTGAACTAACAGAATCTACCCTATTATGGCAAAACAACTCAGCTTCGATGAAACCGCCCGTCAGGCCCTCCTCCGCGGCGTCGAAAAAATCGCCAAGGCCGTCAAGGCTACCCTCGGGCCTGCCGGCCGTAACGTCATCCTCGACAAGAAATTCGGCTCCCCAACCATCACCAAGGACGGCGTGACCGTCGCCAAGGAAGTCGAACTCTCCTGCCCGTTCGAAAACATGGGCGCCCAGCTCGTCCGCGAGGTCTCCAGCAAGACCAGCGACATGGCCGGTGATGGTACCACCACCGCCACCGTCCTCGCAGAAGCCATCTACAAAGAAGGCCTCCGCAACGTCACCGCAGGTGCCAACCCCACCTACCTCAAGAACGGCATCATGAAGGCCACCGAGTGCCTCGTCGCCGAACTCGCCAAAATCTCCAAGCCAGTCAAGGACACCAAGGAGATCGCTCAGGTCGCCACCGTCTCCGCTAACTGGGACAAGGAAATCGGCAGAATCATCGCCGACGCCATGGACAAGGTCGGTAAAGACGGCACCATCACCGTCGAAGAAGCCAAATCCATCGAAACCACCCTCGACGTCGTCGAAGGCATGCAGTTCGATAAAGGCTACCTCTCCCCGTACTTCGTCACGGATCCAGAGGCCATGACCGCCACCCTCGACAACGCCTACATCCTCATCCACGAGAAGAAGGTGTCCAATCTCAAGGACATGCTCCCGCTCCTCGAAAAGGTCGCCAAGTCCGGCAAACCACTCCTCATCATCGCCGAAGACGTCGAAGGTGAAGCCCTCGCCACACTCGTGGTCAACAAACTCCGCGGCACCCTCAACGCCGTCGCCGTCAAAGCCCCAGGCTTCGGTGACCGCCGCAAGGCCATGCTCGAAGACATCGCCATCCTCACCGGCGGCCAGTGCATCACCGAAGACCTCGGCCTCAAACTCGAATCCATCGAAGTCAACCAACTCGGCCGCGCCAAGCGCATCGTCATCGAGAAGGAAAACACCATCATCGTCGAAGGTGCAGGCAAAAAAGACGCCATCCAAGGCCGCGTCACCCAGCTCAAGCGCCAGATCGAGGAAACCACCTCGGACTATGACCGTGAAAAACTCCAGGAGCGCCTCGCCAAGCTCGCCGGCGGCGTCGCCGTCATCCACGTCGGTGCCGCCACCGAAACCGAAATGAAGGAAAAGAAGGCCCGCGTCGAAGACGCCCTCCACGCCACACGCGCTGCCGTCGAAGAAGGCATCGTCCCTGGCGGCGGTACCGCTCTCCTCCGCGCTCAGAAGGCCCTCGACAGCCTCAAGCTCAAAGGTGACGAAGCCACCGGCGCCGACATCGTCCGCCGCGCCATCGAAGCTCCCCTCCGCACGCTCGCCGCTAACGCAGGCGTCGAAGGCGCTCTCATCGTCGAACACGTCAAAAACGGCAAAGGTGGCGAAGGCTACAATGTCGCCACCGGCAAGTTCGAAGACCTCATCGCCTCCGGCGTCGTCGACCCAACCAAGGTCACCCGCAGCGCTCTCCAGAACGCCGCCTCCATCTCCGGCCTCCTCCTCACCACCGAATGTCTCATCACAGACCTCCCGGAAGAGAAGAAGGCTGACGCCGGCCACGGCCACGACCACGGCGGCGGCATGGGCGGCATGATGTAATCACATCCCACCCAAAGGCCCTCAAAAGCCTTCCCCCTCTCAGCCGCCCGGACCCCAAAAAAGTCCGGGCGGCCCTTTTTTTGCCCAACAACCTCACCCTCTCCGCTCCAGCCCCTCTCGCCCTCGCGTGCGCCCCTCTCCTCCAAACTCGCCCCCTCCGAACAAGCTAGCCGCAGGCTCTGGACTGCTGTCAGCATTACAGCTCTCCCTGCGCACGGAGTGCGCCTGCCCGCCTCCGGGAACGCTGCGAAGAGGTCTGTCCGAACGCTGCGAAGAGGTCTGTCCAATTGCGCACCCTCCTCCTGCCCGGCGACCGCTACCGAAGAGGTCTGCCCAATTGCGGACGCTGCGAAGAGGCCTGTCCAATTGCGCACCCATGCGTGCGGAGCACGCCCGCAAACTCGTGGAAGCTCCGCGCTCTCCCAACCAGCCCCACTCCGAAGCAGGCGCTTCTGAAGAGGTCTGTCCCATAGAGGGCACACTCGCGCTTCTGAAGAGATCTCGCTTCAGAAGAGGTCTGTCCAATTGCTCACCACCCACCCCCAGCGCCGGCGCGGCTCTGAGCCGCTGCTGGTCGCAGCTTCTTCCCTGCGCCAGGAGCACGCCTGCGAGCCCCGGCCCCGCGAGGCTCCTTACTCTCCCCCTCCCAACGTGCCATCTCAAATCTCAAATCCCCACCATCCTTCGCGGAAGCCTCGCCTCCATCGCGCCCCCTATTCCTTCCCCTTCCCGCGCCACTGATTCGCCCGCTCATTCACCTGCGCCAATCGTGCCGTCTCCTGCACCCGAGCAGCACGGGTCTCCGGGCGCTTCGCCTGAAGCACCCATTCAAGAATGCCCCGCCTCGCTGACCTCGGAAAGTCCCGGAAATTCTGCTCCGCAGGTGGCAACCCAGCCAGAGCCTCACCCAGGTCTTGCGGCACCACCAACGCTTCAACCGCATCCAATAAGCACCACGAGCCATCTGCCTTCGCCTCCTCAACCTTCGCCAATCCCGCAGGCTGCATCAACCCAGCCCTGAACAATCGCTCCACCCGTTCCTTGTTGGGCCTCGACCACCCGGTCTTCCGCTTCCGCGGCGAAAACCACAGCATCGAGCGCTCCTCGTCAAGCTTGTTCGGCTTGCTGTCCACCCAGCCGAAGCAAAGGGCCTCCTCCACCGAATCATTGTAATCAAACCGAGCCTTCCCCGTTCCCTTCTTGAAGCTGACCAGCCAAACGCCCGTCGAGCGGCCGTGATTCTCCCTCAGCCACTCCCGCCATTCAGCGCGGGACAGAGGATGAAAAGAATTCAAAGGAAGCGCCGATTGCATGTCGCGGCATGTCAGGTCATTCCGCTGCCGGATTCAGGCTCGACACTCACCGAACCCTGATCACGTGCACCTCGTTGAGGGCCGCGAACTCGTCCGCATATTCTGCCGACGAAAACTCGTAATCAATCCACTCTCCGCGCGCAGTGACATCAAATCGACGCGGAAAGAATACCTCGAACAGAATCCACGGACTCAATGCCGCCAACACCAGCCCAGCGACCTTGACCTTCCGGAACGCCGTGCCTCCACCAACCATCGGCATGAAGACAAAAACGGCCACGATCACGAATGCGATCATCAGCAGGTCCCGACCAAAGCTCTGCAGGTAAAATCGGGCACGATACCTCCGCGCAATGGGTGCCCGAACCCGACGCCAGCCGAAGAGCAGAAGAATCGGGGCCAGAAAAGAGAATAACGCATTCTGGGAATTCGCTATCACAACAACCTCCGAGTCGGGGTTGGCGTCACCGCTGAAAACGCATCTCTGCGGAAACACCGGCTTCACTGATTTCGGAAGTCGGATCTCGGTGCTCAGTGGCATGGCGAATCGCTCCCAATTGTTGGGTGACTTAGCCCGGAACACCGCCCGGCCGGCCGCATCCCCTCCCAGATCCCGGCTGTCAAAAATCCCGCACCGGATCCCTCATAGTGACACACGCGCCGAAGAACGACAGGCACTGGCTGTTTCATGTTGGTCGGCATCGTGCACGTTGGCGGGCGCTTTGTCGAACAGACCTTCATGCTCGAGTGTCAGTCATTCCCAACAGAAACCAGAGCCCCCCTCTCCCTTCACGTCTCCACCCACCCAACCCGCCATCCCCATCCCCACCCCGCCACACTTTTACCTTCAGCTTACAATTCGGAGATTGCCGCGCGCCGATGGGAGCCGTCCATTATGCGGAAACCGAGCCCACCCATGAAATCCCCGCTCTCATCTCCCCCGGTCTCCATTCTCCTGCTCTCGCTGCTGGCCACTTCTGCCATCGCCGACCCGCAAATCACCTCATGGTACACCGCCGATTCCGGCCAGTACGCCCGGATCTACCAGACCACCGTCGCCGAGTCCGCGCGCACCGCTTCCACCACATGGAGCCGCGGCCAAGGCACTCAGAACAGCCCGACCTACGCCGGCGTCAGCCAGATCTCCTACTCCGCAAACTGGATCTACATCCGCGCCACGGGCCTCGCCAGTCACATCATGGGCCCGTGGTACCTCGACACCGCCAAAACCCAGAACTTCCCCAATTTCCCCGCCAATACCGCGAAAACCTACCGCATCCCGCGCACCCCCGCCATCCCCGCCACCAAAGCCCTCACCGGCCTCGGTGCCACCGGATGCATGGTCAACGGTGTCTCCATCTTCGACAGCCGCGACGCCTTCTCCTACGCCAGCGGCAGCAGCACCGACGCCACACCTGTCAACGGCCTCACAGGCGACGGGGTCTGGAACCGCGACGGCTATCACAACGAAGGCGTCACCTTCGACCCCGCCCTCGCCCACCAGGCAGGCAGCAACTACCACTACCACGCCCAACCCGTCGCCCTTCGCCACCAGCTCGGCGACCATGTCGATTACAACCCCGCCACTAACCGCTACACCGAAAGCACCACCCCCGTCACCCGGCACTCACCCATCCTCGGCTGGGCCGCCGACGGCCTGCCCGTCTACGGACCCTACGGCTACTCCAGCCCGCTCGACCCCGCCAGCGGCGTCCGCCGCATGGTCTCCGGCTTCGTCCTCCGCGACGGCACCCGCGCCACCACCAACCTGACGACCACCGGCCGCACCACCCTCCCGGCATGGGCCACCCGCATCCAGACCGTCGCCTTCCGCAACGGCCCCGCCGTCACCACCGCCTACGCCCTCGGCCACTACATCGAAGACTTCGACTACCTCGGCGACCGCGGCTTCACCCAGGGATCACAGTTCGACCTCAACGAACAGAACGTCCGCTGGTGCGTCACCCCGGAATTCCCCTCAGGCACATGGGCCTACTTCACCACCATCAACGCCGATGGCTCCCCCGCCTATCCTTACACCACCGGCCGCCAGTACTACGGCAGCCCCACCGGCGGCAACTCCTCCATCAGCGAACCCGTCACCACCCACTTCAACGGTGGTCCCAATAAACCCATCGGAACACCGGAACTCAACGCCTCCAGCGGCAACGTCACCCTCACATGGTCCGCCGTCGAAGGCGGCACCTATCTCATCGAATCCTCCGACGACCTCTCCTCATGGCCGGACCTCACTCCCTCCGTCACCGCCACCGATGACATCGCCTCCCTCACTGATCCCGCCGCCGCAACCCAATCCCGACGCTTCTACCGCGTCTCGCGCACCAGCCTCGCAACCTTCGACACCAACGGCTTCGACTTCAACTCCGGCGGCGGCACCGGCGGCACCGGAAACAGCGCCGTCGCCCCAGGCGGCAGCGCCGCCCGCGGCACCACCGTGACCATCACCATCACACTCCCCGCCAATCCCCCTAACCCACCAGCCAACCTTGTCCCCTCCAGCATCACCATGGGCGGCATCACCGGCACCGGCATCACCCGGCCCTCCGCCACCACCGCCGCCGCCACGTTCGTCATCCCCGCCAACACCACCCCAGGCCTCAAAAACGTCATCATCACCTTCTCCCCCGCTCCCACCTACACCCTCACCAACAGCTTCACCGTCAACTGATCCATGTCTCGGTGGTCCCCATCTGCCCTCGCCGCCCTCCTGCTCGCCACCGCAGGTCTCTCCGAAGCCGCACGTCTCGAAATCACCGTCACACCGCGCTACCAAGGCGATCCCCTCCAGCTCGATTCCCTCCGCTATCAGAATGCCGCCGGCGAAACCCTCGCCGTCACCCGCCTCAGCTATCTCCTCTCAGGCTTCGCACTCCAGCAGGAAAACGGCACATGGCTCGATCTCCCCGACACCAACGCATGGCTCGACGCCGCCACCCGCCGCCATTCCCTAACACTCGACGCTGTCCCCCCGGCCCGCTACCGCGCCCTCCGCTTCCACGTCGGCCCGGACGCCGCTACCAACGCCGCCGATCCCTCCCGCTTCCCCGCCACCCATCCGCTCAACCCCAATTTCAACGGGCTCCACTGGAGCTGGCAGCAGAACTACATCTTCATGGCCCTCGAAGGCCACTTCCGCCCCGCCGCCGCCCCCGGATCAACCGCCGAACCTCAGGGCTTCACATGGCACTTCGCCCGCGACCCTAACCGCACCCCAGTCACCCTCAGCGCCGACCTCGACCTCCACAAAGACGCCGGAATCCTCATCCATTTCGACATCTCCTCCCTCCTCCACGCCCCGCGCGCGCTCTCCTTCGCCCGCGATGGCACCGCCACCCACTCGCGCGACGGCGATCCCCTCGCCGCTGCCCTCAAGGCCAATCTGCCCGCCGCCTTCCACATCCAGCGCATCGCCACCGCCTCTCCCGCCATCCCAGCCGCAACTCCCCTCAAACCCATCGATCTCCCGGACCACTTCACTCCCTTCCCCCTAACCATCAGCCGTTCCTTCCCGATCCCCGATCTCCCCCGCGACAACCCCCTCATCACCGAACGTGTCAATCTCGGCCGCCAGCTCTTCCACGATCCCCTCCTCTCCCGCGACGGCACCATCTCCTGCGCCTCCTGCCACGCCGAAAAATCCGCCTTCACCGACGGCCTCCCCGTCAGCACCGGCATCGCCGGCCGCAAAGGCGACCGCAATGCCATGCCGCTCTTCAACCTCGCATGGAAACAACGCTTCTTCTGGGACGGCCGCGCCCCATCCCTCCGCGCTCAGGTCCTCATGCCGATCGCCGATCACCGCGAGATGGACCTGTCCCCGGAATCCGCCGCAGCCACCCTATCAACTTCTCCGGAATACCCGGATCGCTTCCGCGCCGCCTTCAAATCCCCCGGCATCACCCCCCAGAAAATCGCCCTCGCCCTCGAACAATACCTCCTCACCCTCGTCTCCTCCCACTCGAAATTCGACCTCGCCCTCCTCGGTCGCGCCACCCTCACCCCACCAGAACAACGCGGGCTCGAACTGTTCATGACCGAATCCGACCCGCGCACCGGTCAGCGCGGAGCCGACTGCTTCCACTGCCACGGTGGCCCGCTCTTCACCGACCACCAGTTCCACGACAACGGCCTCGCCAATCCCGGAACCGGCCTCGCCGCCGTCACCGGAAATCCCGCCGACACCGGCAAGTTCGTCACCCCAAGCCTCCGCAACCTCGCCCGCACCGCCCCCTACATGCACGACGGCCGCTTCGCCTCCCTCGAAGCCGTCGTCACTCACTACAGCACCGGCATCCACCGCAATCCCTCCCTCGACCCCAATCTCGCCAAACACCCCGCTCAAGGGCTCCAGCTCTCCGCTTCCGAACAGCGCGACCTCATCGCCTTCCTCCTCACCCTCACAGATCTCAAACCCTGATCACCGCCCGGGCCCCCACTTCTCCCCGGCCGCCGTGATCATCTTCATCGCTTCCAGCTCGCCCCGCAGCAGAAAGGTGTCGGCATAACTCGCTACCTCCGCCTCCGACGCTCGCGGCAGCCAATCTCCTATCCTCGACAACGCCCCCACCACCGCCACCACCTCCGAACGCTTCGCCTCCACCCGCTCCAGTTGCTGCGCCACCGTCGTCCCGGAATTCCCGTACTCAGTCTCCCCAGACATCGCCTTCAGGGTCGATCGCCGCCACTCATTCTCCACCATCTGGTCCATCAGATTCGGCGCAGGCGCAGCCGCCATCTGATTCGCCATCCCCAGACTGATCCCCGCCAGCGCCACCACCTCCTCCGTATCCCCCGCCGCCACCGCCGCCTTGATCCCCTCCGCCACCGCCCGGTGCCCGCCATTCAAATATGGCGCGCCCCCGCCCCGGCTCAGCGGCCCGAAAATCGACAGCATCGCCGCATCCTTCACCCCCGCACCGCTCGCGAGCGCTGCCTCCCGCACCGTCACCATCCGGTCCCTCAGATGAAGATCCAGCTTGCCTGACAACGCCACCGCTCCCCTCAGCGTCGCCATCGCCTCCTTGCTCGCCCCGGCTTTGTGCTGCGCCTCCGCCCTTAGATACAGCGCCCCAGGATTCTGCGGCTCCGCAGTCACTAGCCGATCCACCCACTCAGCCGCATCCTCGCCGTTTCCCAACAGCTTCCAGATCATCGCCACACAAACCCTCGGATCCCCCGGAAACCGCTCCGCCGCTTCCATCAACAACGCTTCGTCGCCCGTCAGATCCCACGCCCCCACCAATCCCGCCGCATCCCGTCCCCGCGACGCCAGCCAAGCCTCCGCTCGCTCCCGCGCCACCCGCCCGAAGTCAGGGCTCCCGAACTCCGGCCACCGCTCCGCCGTCCCCGGCAACTCCGCACGCACCACGGCCTTCCCCGCTACCGCACCCTTCGAAACCGCACGCCCCGCTCCCGCCCCAGGATCCTCCAGCCCACGCCACCCATACCACACCACCACAGCCACCGCCGCCACCCCGGCACCGATTCCGAATGTCTTCCGTTTCATCGTCCCTCCCTCTCACCAATCCCCCGCCCTCCCACAACCCCGAACTCACCATCCCTCAAACAGGATGCGCCAGCAATTCCCGAATCACCTTCCCCTCCACATTCGTCAGGCGGCGCTGCACTCCGTTGTGCTCGAAACTCAGTCTCTCGAAGTCCAGCCCCAGCAGATGCAGGATCGTCGCGTTGAAATGATAAAGCGGATGCTCGTCCTCGATCGCCTTCCGTCCGAGTTCATCGGTCGCCCCATGGCTGACTCCCGCCTTCACCCCGGCCCCCGCCAGCCAGCACGTGAATCCGTCAGGATTGTGATCCCGGCCAAAGCTGCCCTTCTGGAAAAACGGCATCCGCCCGAATTCCGTGCACCACACCACTAGCGTATCCTCCAGCAGCCCACGCTGCTTCAGATCCCGGATCAGCGCCGCCGCCGGCTGGTCCAGAATCCCCGCATGGACATCGTACTGCTCCTTCAGCGCATTGTGCCCGTCCCAGTTCAGCTTCCCGCCACTCGCATACGCCCCGTTGAACAGCTGCACAAACCGCACGCCCTTCTCAATCAACCGTCGCGCTAGGATGCAGTTCTTCGCAAACGCCGCCTTGTCCGCATTCGCCTCGTCGTCCGCTCCGTACATCTTCAGAATGTGCGCCGGCTCAGTGCTCAGATCGCTGATCCCCGGCACGCTGAGCTGCATCCGCCCCGCCAGCTCGTAATTCGCAATCCTCGCCGCCAATCCGCTGTCCCCCGGATTCGCCGCCAGATGCCGCGCATTCATCCGCCGCAGCAGCGACCGGGCCGCCTCGTCCGCCCCACCTGAAACCCCCGCCGCCGCCAGATGCCTCACCATCTGCTTCGAACTCATCGTCGTCCCCTGAAACGCCGCCGGCAGAAACCCCGGCCCCCAGTTGTTCGCCCCATTCTGCGGCACCCCCCGCGGATCGGGAATCGCCACGTACGACGGCAGATCCTCACTCTCGCTCCCTAACGCATACGTCACCCACGACCCCAATGACGGAAACCCATCAAGGATCGATCCCGTCGACAGAAAATTCTCCGCCGGTCCGTGCGTGTTCGACTTGCTCGTCAGCGAATGCACAAACGCCATCTCGTCCGTCAGTTCCGCCAGATGCGGAATCATGTCGCTCACCCACTTGCCCGTCTGCCCGCGCGGACGGAACGCATACTGCGGCCGCGCCAGATTCCCCGCCGGCCCCTGAAACGTAACCGCCGGCCCACCCGGCATCGGCTTCCCGTCCCACTGAATCAGCTCCGGCTTGTAATCCCACGTCTCCAGCTGACTCACCGCACCCGCACAGAAAATCACCACCACCTGCTTCGCTCGCGCCGGAAAATGCGGCCGCCGCGCCGCATAAGGCCGCGCCGGATCAATCTCCGGCTCCCCCCCTTCCGCCGCCAGCAACCCATCCCCGCTCAGCAGCTTCACCAGCGCCATCGATCCCAGCGCCGTCGCACTCTCCGCAAGAAACCCTCGTCGGTCCAGCAGCACCCGGCCAGCAGCAGATAGTTGTTCAGCATTCATGATTAATTGTCGGCTTGATCCCGGACCAATGTCAGACATCCTGTGTTAGACATGAGCCCACCGGTCACCTTCACCCTCAGAGATCTGAACCGCCAGCCGGCTAAAATCCTCGCCGCCGTCCGGAAGTACGGCCGCGCAGAAGTGAAGACGCGCTCCGGCGAGGTTTTCACCATCGCGCCGAAAAAAACCGGAAAGAAGGCCCTCACCCAGAAGCAGATCGGAGATGACTTCGCCCGGGTCAGCGCTGAACGGTTGCAGCGCATGATCGACGCCGGCTTCGTGCCGCCAAAGCCCGGCGAGTGGGATGCGGAACGCTTCAACCGCATCATCGCCGGCGAGGAATGAACACCTACGACATCATCCACGTCGCCTCGGCCCTGAAACTGAAATGCCGCCGCTTCCTCTCCTTTGACGCCAAAGCCAACACCCTCGCCCGGCTCGCTGGTCTCAAGACTCTCTGACTTCATGGCAGAAACAGAAACTCGTTGCTGTTGAATAGCGCCCGGCAAAGCACCGCCAATCCATGCGCCTGCACCACCGGCAGCGCATCGCCCAGTTCATCCGCACTCGGCTCCCGCGTCAGCGCCAGTTGCCACGCCCGCCGGATCCGCGCCGCAGGATCCTCCCCCGCGTCCTCGCTCACCCGCGCCGCAAATGCCGCCGACACCTCCACCGTAAACCGGCTGTTGAACAGATTCAGCGCCTGAATCGGCGTCGTGCTCGCCCGCCGCACCGCCGTGCTCTGGCCCCCGTCAGGACAATCAAACGCCCCGAACACCGCCTCCGTCTCCCGCCGCACTTTATGCGCATAAATCATCCGCCGCTGGTTCTCCGCATTCAGCAACTCCACCGGCGTGAACCCGCTCAGCCCGCCCCGCAGGTCAAACAAATCATACCCCCGCCCGTACATCTTCAGATTCAGTCTCCCGCTCACCGCTAACATCGCATCGCGGATCGCCTCCGCCTCAAGCCGCCGCGACGGATACCGCCACAGCAACCGCACCTCGGCATCCTTCTCCGCCCCCTCCGCATGCACCGCCCCAGCCTGGCCGTACGTCCGCGACAGCACGATCAGCCGGTGCATGTGCTTCACACTCCAACCGGAACGCACAAACTCGCCAGCCAGCCAGTCCAGCAACTCCGGATGCGTCGGCTTCATCCCGTTGCGTCCGAAATCGCTAGGCGTCGCCACCAGCCCGCGGCCAAAGTGCCCCTGCCAGATCCGGTTCACCATCACCCGCGCCGTCAGCGGATTCTCCGGACTCGCGATCCACGCCGCCAGCGCATTCCGGCGCTCCTGCTCGGCCGTGTCCACCCGCAGCTTCAAATCCCCGAACACCACCGGCACCGCAGGCACCACCTCGTCCTTCGGTTGCTCCGGATCACCACGCTGCAGCACGCGAATCACATCAGGCACCCGGAACTTCCCCGCAAAGACCAGCTGCCCGGTCTCCGCCTCACGAATCTGCGCCAGCAGTCCCTCGCGCTCCACCACCAACCGCTTCACCTCCGCCGCCTCCTCCGGCCTCAGTCCATCCGTCGTGTACGCCGGACCCCCGTCCATTCCCGCCACGTACGCCCGCCGGTCACTCGCATCCGCCACCACCCGCCATCCCGCTCCCTCACCAACCTCTATCACATAATCCGTCGCCAGCCGGTCCTCGTACCGCCCCAGCCGGTCACGCCCCCAATCCACCCGCACCACTTCCTCCTCACCAGCAAACTCCAGCTCCACCCAGCCCCGCCCGCTCTCCGACGACATCCAGCTCCGCTCATTCCCATACTGCCCGTCATTGATGAACCTCGGCTCGTGCCGGTCGGGCGAAACATTGTCTCCCGACGTCGTGAACTTCGCCCCCGCACTAGCCAACGCCACATTCACACCCGCCGTGTTGTACACCTCGATCTCGTCAAGGCATGGCTCCAGACTATTCGTCGCCCGCACCGAAAACCGCAGGCGCTTCGTCCGCACCGGCCCAAACCTGTCCGTGTTCCCCAGCGCCCGCACCGTCGGCCGCACCACGCCGTCCTTGCGCCTCGGCACCGCCAGCGGAGCCAGTCTTGCCAGCCGTTCCCTGATCAATCCCTCCCGCGCCCGCGCCACCTCAGCCGCCTTCTTCCGCTCCTCCGCCCCACGCACCCGCAACTCCCGGTCCTCGTACTCCACGCCCGCCACAAACGCCTGCATCGCATAGTAATCCCTCGCAGTAATCGGGTCAAACTTGTGATCATGGCACCGCGCACACCCCACACTCAATCCCAGAAAGGTCTGCCCGATATTCGTCACCATCTCATCTAGCGAATCCTGCCGCGCCAGCCGGATCGACGGCTCATCCTTCCCGATCTGCCCCGGCAGCAGCACCGACGCCGTCACCAGAAACCCCGTCGCCGCATCCTCACCCACCGCGTCCCCCGCAATCTGCTCGCGGATGAATCGGTCGTACGGCACGTCGTCATTGCACGCACGGATCACATAATCCCGGTACGGCCAGGCATTCGGGCGCTCCGTGTTCACTTCAAAACCATGCGTGTCCGCATAACGCACCACGTCTAACCAATGCTGCGCCCACCGCTCACCATACCGGGGCGACGCCAGCAACCGATCCACCACCCTCGCACGAGCCCCCGCCGCCGTCTCCGGCCCCGCACTCTCCTCCACAAACGCCCGCACTTCCTCCGGCGTCGCAGGCAATCCCGTCAGATCCATCGTCACCCGCCGCAACCACACCTCCGCCGCCGCAGGCCTGGACATCTCCAAACCATTCTCCCGCAGCTTCTCTTCAACAAACCCATCAATCGTCCCCTCCCTGACATCCGCGACCGGCTGAAACGCCCAATGCTCCTTCGGATCCTCCAACCGCACCGCATCCACCCCGTCCGGCCACTCCGCCCCCGCATCAATCCACTGCCCAATCACCGCGATCTCCGCCGCCGAAAGCTTCCCCTCCGGCGGCATCACCTCATCCTCGTCATCCGTCAGCAGCAATCTCATCAACGGGCTCTCCTTCGCATTCCCCGGAACAATGTCCGGCCCAAGATGATCCCCACCCTTCAGCGCCGCCGCCTTCACATCCAGCCGCAACCCCGACTTCTGCTTCTTCTCCCCGTGGCACCCCGTGCAGTGCTTCTCGAAAATCGGCCGCACCTCGCGCACGAAATCAACCGGCGCAGCCCCGGCATTCAGGCCACCCCACAACACCATCACCGTCACAGCAGCTCGTTTATTCATCGGCATTAGCTCTCAATGATACGGATTCCCAGCTTCAAACAATCCACGAACTTCCACTTCGCTCATCGCACGCCCCAGCACCAGCAATTCATCCACCCGGCCGCTCAGCTTCTCCATCCGGTGCAGCCATTGATAATCCCGGCACTGTCCGCCCGCTGCTCTGCGCCCACCATCCGAATCCGACCCACCTCCCCGTACGCCTGCATCAGCAGAGACCTCTGATCCGGATCCCCCTTCTCAAGACACCCCTGCAGCGCCTCCCGCTTCCGCTCCAATCGCGGCTCCATCTCCTCCGCTCTCCCCATAACCCCAACCGTCCCCGCCTCACCACCCCCCACGGCCGCAAAGACCACGAACCTCATCAGCACCCAGCGCATCGCCACACCATGCCCACCCGGCCCCGCCTTGACACCAGCAACCTCACACCCGCTCTTCTCCCCATATTCCCCTGCCCCCCATTCCTCTGCCTAAATTGCGTTTTGGCCCGCATTTCCACTTGCCGCCGCATCCCGTCACCCTATCCTCTCCCCACTCCCATGGCCGACGAGGATCTCCACCAGCCACACGACAAGCTCTTCAAAGAAGGCTTCTCGGACCCGGCCAACGCCGCCGCTCTCCTCCGCCAGCATCTCCCGGCAGAAGTCGCCGCCCTCATCCAATGGGACCAGCTTCAGCTCATCCCCGGATCCTTCCTCGACGACGACCTCCGCCACTCGCACACCGACCTCCTCTTCTCCGCCCCACTCGCTGCCAACCCCGAATCCTCCGCCTGCGTCCACCTCCTCTTCGAACACCAATCCACTTGCGACCCCTTCATCGCCCTCCGCCTTCTCCGCTACATGGTCCGCATCTGGGAAGAATGGATCCGCCTCTTCGGCAACTCCAAACCCCTCCCGGTCATCTTCCCCGTCGTCCTCGCCCAGGACCGCAGAATCTGGAAACTCAGCACCCAGTTCTCCGCCCTCTTCGGCAACGCCGCCGCACTCGATTCACTCAGACCCTTCCTCCCCGACTTCGCC
>CANHUG010000022.1 GCA_947462995.1 Verrucomicrobiales bacterium
ATGTCCCGCAACACCGCCCGCAAGCATTTGCGGCAGAGCAACCCCCTCGAACAGCGGCCGCAGCCGCACACATGGAGGACCCGGGAAGACCCGCTGGAAGCGATCTGGCCGCGGGCGCTGGAGATGCTGCCCTGGAATCGGCCAACGGGCTGCGGACGGAGCGGCTGAAGGAGGAACTCGCGGCGATGGGCGAAACGGCCCCCGAACCGGTGCCGGATTACCTCGAACTGATCGTAACCGTCGGAACGGATAGCACAATCCGGCTGCGCAAGACTGAAAGGAATTTGCTTTTAGCGGGTAGCGTCATTGGCGGGACCGGGAACGGGGAGAGAGGGGGTCTGATTTCGCCGAGCGGCTGGTGTGAAGGCGGCGGGACTTCGGACATGGCGACGCTTGCTACCGTGTTTCTTCGCGCATCCTGCGTATCACTGTTCTCATGATTCTTCCAAGTTGGTCGCGAACTCCTTCCTTCTTAAACTGGGAGGTCCAAGGGAGCCGATGATTGACAATCAACGAAAGATAAACTGGGGTTGCTCTGCGCCCACTGTTTATCGTTTATTCCTCCCCACAGCCATCCAAATTGCGGCGTCTCTCTGATATGCAGGGCCGTGTTCAGCTACACTTCAGTCAGCGTTCACGGACACGCCAGAAGAGCTGCTGTGCACCGCCTGATCCTTTGAATTTGGTTACCTGGCGGTCATTGCCGTAAATGGTTTCCTGCACAGTCCAAGTCTGCATGTCAGGGGACGATTCGATGTCGTAGCGAAAACCGGAGGCGGCATGAAAATTCAGCTCCATGGCGATCTGGTTGGTTAAAGTAAAGGTTCCGGCGAGCGGTGTGATGTTGGTGTTTGTGTTGGTCGTGCCGCTGATGACATGGGTGGCGATGGTCCGGGATCGCAGTCCAGGGACGCTGACGGAGACCTGATGCAGCCCGGCGGGCAACCCACTGATGGTGTAGATGCCCTGGGCGTCCGTCGTCACCTCCTGGTCATAGATGCGGACGATCGCTCCCGGGATGACCTGGGAGGTGACGGGGTGCCGCACACGCCCGCTGACCGCCCCGGTGTGCTGAAAGCTCGAGCGGTTGATGAGCAGCTTCACGAAATCAATGGCGTAGCCGTCCCCCGCGCCAGTGCTGTCGTCATCGATGCGTATTTCCAGCCGTCCGGTGCTCACCTGGCTAAGGAGATCTCCCTCGAGTCGCAGCGTGACCATCCGGCCAATGGGGCCCGTCTGGTTGATGGCATTGACCACCGTTTCCAACGCGGGCACCCGCAGGCCATTGAGGGTGACGTAGTAGAGGCTACCCCAAACGGGAGCCTGGAAATCATCCACAAACATCTGAAGGCAGGCATTGGTGATGGTCGCTGGAGGCGTGTATTCGAGCACGATCGGGCGCACACTGTTGGCGGGGCGGCTGGTGTCTCGGGTGTTGCCGTCGTCGCCGCTGGGTGGGTTGCCACGAAAGCTGGAGATGACCATGATGCGGTCGGTGCCATCGGGATCGGCGGGGTCCATTGTCCAAGGCCAGGTGTGGGAGGAGGTGCTGTTGCCGGAAAAGGGATTGAAACCCGCAGACCAACCGAAGCCGAGGTTATCAATGTCTCCCGTGCGGGCCATGAAGGCCGCTTCCGGAGTGTTGCTCATTTCGACGTGTTTCAGGCTCCAGTTTCCATCTTCAGGCGTCACCGTCTGGGCGGAGAGCCGGATGGTAAAGAGCAGCAGGAGAAGTGTGGCAGCGGTGGTTTTCATGGCTGAAAGGAATTTGCTTTTAGCGGGTGGCGTCATTGGCGGGACGGGTAACGGGGCGAGAGGGGGCTGGACGGGTATGGTAGGGTGGAGGCATGAGAAAACGGAATCTGCTGCTGTTGTTGCTGGGGAGTCTGCTGCCGGGAGCCGGTGCGGGTGATGGGGGGAAACCTGGGATGCCGGTGGTGGCGACCTTTTCCATGGTGGCCCGGGATCCGGCGACTGGGGAACTGGGAGTGGCTGTGCAGAGTCCGGGTGCTGGGGGTGGGATCGATTGTGCCTTGGGCGCGGGCCGGGGTGGGTGCGGTGGCGACGCAGTCGTATGCCAATACGGCTTATGGGCCGGAGGGATTGCGGAAGCTGGGGGAGGGGAAGTCGGCGGAGGAAGTGGTGGCGGGTCTGACGGGTGCGGATTCCGAGAAGGCGGTTCGGCAGCTGGCTGTGCTGGGTGTGGGGGGAAAGCCGGCGGTTTTCACTGGCAGTGGATGCCTTGCGTGGGCTGGGGCGAAGGTGGGTGAGCACTATGCGGTGCAGGGCAATATCCTTGCTGGGGAGGCGGTGGTCGAGGGGATGGCGAAGGCGTTCGAGGAGGGGTCCGGGACGCTGGCCGAGCGGATGCTGGCGGCGCTGGAGGCGGGAGGCGACCGGCGGGGCATGCAGTCGGCTGCCTTGCTGGTGGTGCGGGAGGGCTGGGGGTACGGGGGGCAGAACGACCGGTACATGGATCTGCGGGTGGAGGACCATGCGGAACCGATCGCCGAGCTGCGGCGGCTGCATGATCTCCACCGGAAGACCTTTCCGCGGCCGAAGGCGGCGGGGAAATAATCTGGCTGCGGGAGGCTGGGATTACCAGAGACCGCTGCCGTGGTAGCGGTGGTTATGGATCCATTTCCGGTAGATGCTTTCGAGCCGGAAGTGGGTCTGGTAGCCGCGGAGGAGGCCGAACCAGCCATCGTTGCAGACGAAGAGGTCGGCCCAGCCGCTGGCACCGCGGAATTCCGAGATGGTGAACTGGTCTGCGGGGCCGAGGTTCCATCCATTGATCCAGTCCGACTGGAACGAGCCGATGGCGCTGAAGCCGCTGGTGCTGGATGGGGAGGAACGGAGGATGCCGAGGC
Organism: Verrucomicrobiales bacterium; assembly: GCA_947462995.1. GTDB lineage: Bacteria > Verrucomicrobiota > Verrucomicrobiia > Verrucomicrobiales > V1-33 > V1-33. The sequence goes on from CANHUG010000022.1 coordinate 2,871, forward strand.
GCTGGGTGGACCAGTTATCCTTGTTGTAGACGACGAGGTCGTCGTCGGCATCGCCGTCGGTATTGCCGGGGAAGAACTGGTCGCGGCGCTGGAGGGGCCAGCCGGGCAGAGGGTTCGTGTCGTTGTCGTAGCGCCGGCGGCCTGAGATCTTGCCACCGCTGGCGTTGAGGTAGCCGAGGTAGACTGGGTTCCAGTCGAGTCCGTTGAAGATGGCGAGGTCGGTTTCGCCATCGCCATTGGAATCGAGGGCGAAGAGCTGGTCATTGCGGCGCATCTGCCAGAAGCCTGGGATGGTGCCGTAGTAGCGGTCGCTCAGGCTGAGCTGGGTACCGGTGGAGAGGAACGTCATGAAATGGACCTGGGCCCATGACTGGGTTTCGAGGGTGGCGAGGTCGCGGCGGCCGTCCTTGTTGAAGTCGCCCTGGATGAAGCGTTCCTGTCTTCCCATTTCCCAGCCGGGGAGGAACTTGTCGTAGCGGCGGGACATCTGGAGGGAGGAACCGGTGCAGCGGAGCATGCCGAAGTAGGGAATGGACCAGTTGGTGCCGTTATAGACGCAGAGGTCGTCCTTGCCATCGCCGGAGAAGTCCGTGCTGAAGAACTGGTCGCCGGGTCGCATTTCCCATCCGGGGAGAGTGACGGCGTAGCGGGCAACTGGTTCGAAGCGGGAGCCGAGGGACCGGAGGAGGCCCACGTAGGGGTAGCTCCAGCCAGTGAGATTGATGATGAAGAGGTCATCGCGGCCGTCGCCATCGAAGTCGCCGGCCACGAGGCGGTCGGTCGGCCGGATCTGCCATGAGCGGGTGGCGGCGGCATTCTCGAGCATGTCCGTGTGGAACCATGTGGGCTGGAGGGTTCCATTGACGGAGCGGGGCGTTGCTCCGCTGACAGGATCGGCGGGGCCGGGATCGCGGTCGCCGGCGGTGTAGAGGGCGAGCTGGCGGCCGTCGTGGAGGACGACGTCGGTGTGGCCGTCGCCATTGAAGTCGCCTGTGCAGCGGCGGCGCATGTCGGCATTCTGGTAGGGGCGGAACTGTTCGCGGACATTGGTGAAGCCGACTGGGTTGTGGGGTGGCGCATTGTTGTTCATGCGGCCGCGGAAGCTGGGGCGGAAGATGCAGGAGGTCCACTGGCCAGAGCCGATGGTGGCGCCGGGGAAGAGGCCGACATCCTGGGATTGGTCAGCAACGTGGGCGGCGCTGGTGGGGATGGGTCGCCATGAGGGGATCCATTCATTCCACTTGACGGAGGCGCGGGTGGTGACGGCGGTGAGGTTGGGGCTGCCGGGCTCGCCTCCGCCGTAGCATCCGCAGGTGCCGCCGCAGGTGTATTCGTCTCCGAGGGTGCCGGGGCGGTGGCCGAATTCGTGGGCGACGACCGTCCAGTCGGCTCCGAGGGTGACGGTGAAGCGGTTGCCACCGGCGCAGCCGCCGAAGCCGGTGGTATTGAGGACGAGGACGATGAAGTCGGCCTGGGGGCAGACGGCATTGATGGCGGCGTCGATGAGAGCCTGGCTGTTGGGGCCTGGTTCCATCCAGCAGCGGTTCCAGTTTCCGCTGAAGCGGTATTCGAGGGCCGTGCTGCGGGCGGTGACGACCGTGCCGGACGCGTTGACGGTGGTCATGCCGCTTTGTTCCGAGTAGGTATTGACGCGGAAGACATTCATTCCGTTGAGGACGGCGGGATGGATGTCGCGGGTGCGCAGGGTGTCCATGACGGTGGAGGCTGCGTAGTTATTGAAGGTATTCTGGTCCGTGGTGGTGTCGCGGAAGCCATCGCCGATGATGGCGACATTGAATTTCTCGGCGTCGGTGCCGCTGCGGTGGAGGGTGGTGACCGTGGGGGCTCTGGTGGCGGCTTTGGGGGCGGCGCGGCCGCCGGACGAGCGGAGGAGGTCGAGCAGTGCGGGACCTGCGATGCTGGCGGATTCCGGGAAGAGGTTGGGATTTCTGAGGATGGTGAGGGGTGTGAGGAGCGAGCCCTGCTTCTGCGGGATGCCGGTCACGGAGTGAATGGAAACCGAGATGTCGGAGAGGTCCGCAGCGAATTCCTTGCCGGGTACTGGGATGGTGACGGTGAAGGAAGCTTCCGGAAGGATGCTGAAGCCATGGGATCCGCCCTGGGGCGGGGCGTAGGCCCGTTCGTGGCGTGGATCTGCAAAGGGCAGCAGGTGAAGGATATCGCCTTTGGCGCTGCGGACCACGAGGACGAAGGATCCTTCCGGGGGAAGCGTGAACGGGTTCGTGAGCGTGCCGAGTCCGGTGGGGCGTTCCGTGGCGCGGGTGAACTTGATGGTATCCTTGGTGAACAGTACGCTGAGGCGGAGATGGGAGCCAGCAGTGCCGGGGGCTTCGTCCGTCTGGGGGTCCTTGCTGTCCGAGGAATCGTCCGGTTTATAGATCATGTCGAACGAGCCCGGGGGAGGCAGGCTGTCGGCGCGGGATGGCAATTCCTTGATGCCGTCGCCTTGCCAGCCACTGTCGATGAAGCCTGAGCCTCCGTCGCCGGGGACGTCCTGCGGCGTTCCGGTGGAGGTATCCGGCTTGAAATTGGCGGCGGTGCGGGGGTCGTCTTCCTTGGGGCCGGCGTTCCAGAGAGGCAGGCCCATGGCGGTGCCGAGCGAGGCCAGATCCGTGCCGCGGAAGGCGCCCTTTGGGATGGTGGGAGAAGGAAACTCCGGGAGCGTATCTGGCGTGGCGGGGTCGTAGGGCGTGACAAGGTGGGCAGGCGAACCCGTGGCGAGCGCGAGGGCCGCCTCGAGTTCAGGGAATGTGCCTCCGTCCTCGCGGACTTCGACCGTGATATCACCGTCCTTTTCCGTGGCGGTGATGCGTGGCGGGGCGACTTCGACGCGGTAGAACCGGCGGGGGGACAGGCCATCCGGGTAGGGAATGGCGAAGGGGGTGGTAGTGCGGAGCGCGACGACCCCTGGGGCGGCCGGCGTCCAGCCGCCCACGAGGTTATCGCTTTCCATGAGGGTGAGCCGCGAGAGCACCGGGGCGGTGGCCTGCAGAGTGACGATGGCGGGATCGCCGGGAGCGGGAAGAATCAGGCTGGGTGCCGACAGTTCCGGTTTCTGAGCGTTCAGGGAAGACACCGCCGTGGCGGTGGCGAAGAGCGCGGCGAGGCGCAGGACTGCAGCGTGCGTGCAGCGGGACCCGGAAGCCGGGCGGGGGCAGCCTTGGATATTCATCGCAATTTCACTTGTAATCGGAAAAGCCGTACTTTGTCACTGATTTACAGTAGAATTTCTGCAATCAACGGAAAGTGCAGAGAGGTCTGTCACATTGTGGCCCCCTCCAAGAATCCCATCCCCGGATCCGCCGCCATAAATGGCGGGCGGACATCCCCGCCCGCAGTCCAATCGGCATACTGGCTAAGTGCCACATTGCCGTGAAGTGGCCTGTCATGTTACCCCGCAGCCAATGTCGTTGTTCTCCGCTCGCCCGATCGTGAACGCCTTGCCGTTTAAGCCGTATTTGACCTGCGTGCCGTCCGCATCCCCGCAAAGAGGTCTGTCCAATGACCGCCTCGCCGCCCCCCGCAACCGCGCCGTCCCGCCCCAGCCTCCACCCAAACCACCGCCCCAATCCCACCGGGGTCGCGTCCCCCGCACCAGTGCCACCGCCAGGAGACCGCCCCCCCACCTCAGACATCGCTGCAGAGAGGTCCGCTGCACACTCCCCCGATGAGGTCTGTCTCATTGCCGCACTCCCGCATTCCTACGAAGAGGTCTGTCCAATTACCGCATCGTCATTCCCTTACCTCCCATTCCCCTGCCAATCCCTCTCCCCGTAGAGGTCTGTCTCATTGCCGCCTCGTTATTCCCTTGCCTCCCATTCCCCTGCCAATCACTCCCCGTAGAGGTGTGTCTCATCGCCGCGTTTTCCTCTAGCCGGAGCCCCGCATGAGGCTGCCCGTTACAGCCCCATTCCCCCGGAGAGGTCTGTCCAATCACCACCTCACTCGAGACCCGTCCGCGCCCATCCGCAAGATCCATGGCCCCTACCTGACCCCTCCATTCAGGGATTCACCCGTTCGGGATCATCTGCGCGGTAGAGAGTGCCTCAGCGACTCAGCCTTTTGTCTCCACTCAGAGCTGCTGAACAATTCCACAGCTGCCTCCATTGCGGCTGCCTCAGGCCTCGCTTCCGAAAGCACCCACCCTTGAAATGCCTTGTAGCGCCGGAAGTCTGTGGGAATCCCGTCGAGAATCCGCAAAGCGTCGGGGTCGTTCTTCCTGAGTTGTGCTTCATCGATCCTCCAGCGGGCCCATTCCTGCTCCAGAACCGTCGGAAGGCGTTCGGCCATCGATTCGGCAAGCGCCCACTCGTCATGCATGGAAAGGCATGCGACCGCTGAATCGATCAGGCAGTATGGATCCGATGATGCATGAATCAAATCGGGATGCATGGCCAGCAGGTGCGCAATGATGACGTCATTCTCAGCGTGGCTAAGGTAGGAGGAAATCACCCCCCGGCCCCAGACCGACGCCCTGATCGCATCCATCATGAGCTTGTGGGCCTCCGTCGGGTTGTCCTTCACCAGCGCCGCCACCTTCTGCTTCAGGCCGATCAGCCATCCGGAACGCGAATCATTGAACGGGGGCCCGGAATTGAGCCTCATCCATTCATCAAAACCGCGCACACGTCGCATCAGGTCGCTCTCATTCGCGGCCGCCGCCTCGAGTTCCTTGCGCCGCTCGCCCGATGCCCCCGCGTATTCGGCAAAAAACGTTCGCCAGTCGGTGCCCGTCGCTTCGGATGCCGAAGGCCCCCTTTTCCGCAAACTCGAATCACCCGAGAGCCCCCCGGAACTCACAGCCTCCCCTGACAGATACCTGCCCCGGAAATACCTCGTCCCGACGAAGCAGACAAAAAATGTCGCGATGGCGGCAACCAATACGCGGATCAAAGATGGTGCATTGGTTCTCATTCCGCTGCGTTGATGTCAGGGGTGCTTTGTACGCAGCCTTGCCGCCTCGCGGTTCCACGCGTCCTTGATCAGAGTGTCCGGAGAAGTGGCGGCAAAACTTTCGACAAGAAACAGCTTGTCCCTGCTGTCAGGTAGGCCTTCGAGATACTGAGATGCCTGCAGCGGGCATCGATAGGCGAACGCCTCCATTGCACTGGACAGCAGCGTCTTCCGCAGGTCATCGGGGAATCGCGTCGCCATCTCCACGAACTGACAGATGTCGCCAGTTTCCTGCATCAGGGCGTTTCCGACCCATTGAGTGAAGGCAGCCGGTGTCTCAGGCTTCAGGTGGGAGATAATCGCATCAAGGCGCTCCTTGCCAAGGTGGCTTGGCGTTTCCATTTCGGCTGGCGTCGGCGTGACGGCCATCTCGCTCGGAATCCGCTTGAGCAACTCGGGAAGCAGATCAGGGTTCGTAACCCACAACAGCCGCAGCGCATGCAGACACGCATCAGGATGCTTCTCCAAAGCCTGAGAAACAAGGTCCGCCTCGCCCCCGGTCCTCACCATCTGCGATATCACCCATCCAATGAACTCAGGCGAGTGCCGGCTGCCGCCGCCAGCAACCGCTCTCAGCCTGCATCATCGTGCGCGTCCGGCGTTTCCATGGCGAGCATGGCATAACGCATCTGATCCGATCCAATGTGCTTGGTGAGAAAATCTACTGACGTCGCCGAAATCGTCCGCGCGCCGGGTCCGCGATACAACTGCCGGACCACCTCGCGAGCCCATGCCGAAGCCTGCGGTTGATCCGCGACGGCCCGAATGAACCCGCCTAGGACCTTCGGGCTCCAGTTCATGAACAAGGATTCGAGGGGCTCGTTGCCCTCACCGCACAGAAAGGCTGGTGCGGGCGGCGGATTGGCGCTTGTGACCCATGCCGCGAGGACGGGATCGACAGCCGCGAGGTCAAGATAGGCCGCCAGGCAGCCCCGCTCATTCAGGATGCTGCCCAGCCCGAACTTCAATGCCCGGACAGACAATTCGTTGCGGAAGGATTCAAGAAACCGCGACTCGTGGTTCGCGAACTCAGCCCAGAATTCCCCGGAGAGGGTTGCTCTCGTGACAAGGAGCGTCCGGATGCCGGAGACCCTATCAACAACCCCCGCAGATGACTCGCTTCCAGGAACCGCCGAGCGTACCGGCGCTGACACCTCCTCACGTGAATCCTCCGGAAACCAACCCGCCAGCACGCCCAGTGCCGCCGAAGACAGGACACTACCCGCATATGACCGGAGAACCCTCATGGCACGAAAACCTCGCGGGCAACCTCCGTCCCGAGTTGGATACCAAATAACCGTCCATTATGGCCATTCCAATCCTAGCCCCACCTCGGGTTCAAAATGGCAGTAGCGCAGGACCTCTCAGAAACATGCGTCATTCGCTTTTCATAATTTGAGGATTCGGCGCTGAACCGTCAGCGGGTAATTCAGAAAGCAGCTATCGCACATCCCAACAGCCCCCAGCGCAACCGCTTTTCAGAATGCCGCCAAATCCGCGTGCACAGAGGCCAGCCTCATTGCCGAACAAGCCCCATCCCCGGATTCTTCCCCTTCAAAGCCGCCGACCAACCCCTACTGCAGTCCCATCCGGCGTCCCCGCCACAGTCCCCATTCCCACGAAGAACTCTGTCCAATCACTCCCTCGACGTCGCCGTCATTCCCTTGCCCCCATACCCCTCCCATTCCCAGCCCCGTAGAGGTCTGTCTCCTTGCAGAACAGCCCCTCTCCAAGAGACCCCGAACGCTCCCGTTCGAAAAATCATTCGTGCCCATTCGCGAAATTCGTGGTTCTCCCTTTCGCACACCCCCCACCCAAACCTCCCCCACACACACCGATCACCATAGCCACCCCCCTTCCCCAAATCCGCAAAACCATCCGTGCCCATCCGCGAAATCCGCGGTCCGCACCCGCCAGTCATCACCTTAAACCTCACCAAAACCCGTTCCGAGAGCGGCCAATCTTCCTCTCACCGCCTCACTTTCTGGAGTTTGCCAGTCTCGATAGCCAACGCATCGCCTCCAGTTCGCCGTCTGTTTCCGCCATCTGGTAGAATGCCTGCCTGTCTGACTCAGAGACCGTTTCAAAGAGGTCGCCCTGAGATTTGGCGATGGCGGAGAACTCACCTTTAATGCGCGCGATTTCCTTGATTCTGGAATCAACCGTTTCGCCGCCATCTCCATACGGCGTGTCAGGCGGCAGGAAAGACAGAGCTTTCTCCTCAAGACTGGCCGAAACGATGGTTTCCAGGAATCCTTGCGGTTTCTGAATCATCGATCTGGCAAAACCCACGCTACTCGAGACTGCATCATACAATTCTTCTCCAGCGGAACCTGACACCCGCGACTGCAGGTACTGCCCCGTGCCCGTCCAAGCCTTTAGCAAAGACCCCGAAACATCTGCCTCCACCGCGAATGCGTGGCTCCAAGTCTCCTCACTGGACATGCCGCTGACAAGCAGAAGTTGGCGGACCATCGCAGATCTCTCTGAGCTCCGGCCATCTAAAGGACCGCCGGACGAGAGCAGGGATGCCATGCGGGCGGAAGTTGCAAGATCGTTGGACTGTTTCGCCAATCCCACCGCGGCCGCCAGTACGGCTGGATCGCGGCAACCTGAATCGATGCTCTTGGTTAACACCAACAATGCTTCACTGGCGGGCAGCAACTTGACAAGAGCAAGTGCAGCCGATGGCTCATTCGAACGAAGCTTCAGTTGTTCTAAGATCGACGCATCGGAACAGACGAGACTCGCGGCAATCAAGGCCTCCGTCGATGAACCCCTTGCCGCCAAGAAGGCGGGGATTGCCCCCCTTACCCGCTGCATCAACCAAACCCGAGGGTCCTCTGGACGTGCTTTTTGTGAGCTCTTACCTTCATTGGTCTTTGGACCAATTGTCAATGCCGGTCCATTCCGAAAGATACGAGTACTCACATCATCGCTGGAAGTGTTCTTCAGCGACAGCAGCAGCACCGAAGTGAAGACGGCAGCAATCCCGCCAATCAAAAAGATGGACTTTCTCCTTCGGGTTGTGACACGGGGAACTCGCATCAACGCACAATAATAGCATCAAGACCGATCTAAGCCGTTCTCTGCGCAGTTATTGTGGCCATCGTCCTCGTCCTTGTAACATTTGTATTTGCAGTCACCCTTTCCACTGCAAATTTTCGACCCCTCAAAGCACGTAAAGATTAGGCACAAAACAGGCTCGACCGGAGGGCCTGACGAGCCGCTGCCTTCTACTGCGTTCACTAAGGCAGCATGCGTAAGCACCGCTCCGGCAACAACGGCATGCGCTACAATAGAATGCTTTAAAAACGAGCGACGGGTAGTATTCATGGATTTATGATTGGTTTAAAAAAACGTAAGAAGCATGTCCCAATAGGTCTGTCCCTGAGGTGGTTTTGTAAAGCTTTCAGTCGGCGCTCTTCCCGCCGTAGAAACAACTGCACATGTCGCCACAAGGATCGTTCTTGTCGCAGTGGCAGAGCGGAGTGTATACGGCCGTGGTTTAGTGCTTCGCGTCTCTCACCTATCTCCGGCAGGGCATTTGAAATCACTCCTTGGGTCGACTCTCCGCCACCCATGCCAGTGCCTCCACTTGACCCTGACGCGACCATTTATCGAGGTAGATTCGCCATTCGTTGTCGGAAAGTTCAGGTATCAGACTCACTGTTCCGACCGTCTTTGCGAAGCGTTGTGGTTCGTTTTCAATCTCTGCCATACGCATGGCGACGGTCATTCCCTCAGACCCATAAGGTGCATCACCCGGCAGACTCTGGAGCGCCTTGAGTTCAGTCCGGTGCGCAAAAAGAGCCACGATTGCGTTTGTCTTGCTCAAGGGTTGGAGCTTCAACGCAATGCTCACCGCGAGAGACTCAGCATCATCACCGGCTGCCTCCTTGAATTCTTTGCTGTCATAGAGCTTGGTGAGCGGCGAAAGCAATTCCAGCGGACCAACACCTGATTCGCCGCGGAGGGAGATGATGACAGCATCCTCGGCACTCGCACCGGCTTTCAGAGCCAGTTCTCTGGTCGCTGTTTTGATTGGATCGGTAAATGTGTCGAAGGCCTTGGATTCAAAAGCCTTTTTGATTAGTCCGGTAGCCGCGCCCCGCTCGCCACTTATCACGAGGCCGCCAGCTAGGAGCAACTGCAGATAGCTGTTGTTGGGGTCGAGCGCCAGGGCCTTCTCCAGATGCTGGATCCTTTTCTGCGGGTCGCTGGCCTTGACGGCCATGGTGTAGAAGATATCGGGGGAGGACGGGAACTGTGCTGCCGCTCTTTCGAGAAACTCGAGGGATCCAGTCATCAGGAAAGCGGCGATATAGTGTCGGGGTGTATTCTCCGAGCCGTTCAGAAGGGCAGCAATGTCGGCTGCAGGGAATTTCTTGACAGATATCCGATGAAACTCACGGTCCCGGGCATCATGTCCCTGCCTCACTTTTGAATCGGCATGGCTGGCAGCCACGCGGGGCTTGCCGACGGCTGAAGGTCTTCCTTGGGGCTCGGCGATGCCATCGCTGAAAGAATAGATCAGTGCGACGGTAGCGATCACACCTGCTCCGATGACGAATCGAAGATTCTTTTTCATGAAATGAATTCTTTAATGCCTCTTGGTGTTCCGCTGGCGTCGCAGAATGCCATGCACGCTGATCCACCGCACGCACCGGGGCACGAGGTCGGATAGTAGTGCCCGACCTCTTCAGCGCACATTCCAAGTTTCACGAAGCTGTGGATCGAACAACTGCTGTTGGACATTTCCCCCTCGGCGTTGACCAGATCGGCAATCAAGAGATTCCCTCCGGATATCACCACGCTTGCGAGCGCGGCAGTGGAGAAAACGCTGTGTCTCAGAAATGTGCGGCGTTTGGTCTTCATGGACGGTGAGGTGTTGGTGGTGAATCGCCGACTGGCAATTTCTGAAAATAACCATTGCACGCCCCCCCCCCCACCATGCAACAGTTTTTCATGGATTCTGGCAAAAACGTCCTGCTGAAGGCAAGAGATTCTCTGACGGAGAGCACTGCCGCGCCTCTTTTCGTGCTGCTGGGCGGCTTTCTGGGGGCGGGCAAGACGACCTGTCTCGTGGCTCTGGTCGAATGGTTGGGGAGGAAAGGGCTGCGTTGCGGGATTGTCACCAATGACCAGGGTGACGGATTGGTGGACACGGCGTCCGCGGAAACGACGGGCGCGGCGGTGCGCCAGATCACTGGTGGGTGCTTCTGCTGCCGGGCCGACGGTCTCATCGAGGCACTGCGGGAGCTGGAGGCAACCATCCGGCCGGAGGTGTTTCTCGCAGAGCCGGTGGGAAGTTGCACGGATCTCGTGGCGACGGTGCTGCTACCCCTAGAGCAAGTGTATGCGGCAGGGTACCGCCGGGCGCCAATGAGCGTGATCCTCGACGGGAAGCGGGCATGGCAGCATTGTTTCGGTCGGTCACGGGGAGGGGAGGGTTTCAGCCGAGATGTACGCTACATTTTCCTCAAGCAGATGGAGGAGGCGGAAATACTTGTGGTGAACAAGGCCGACCTGCTCACGGCGCAGCAGCAGGGCCGGCTGACGTCCCGTCTGGAGCGGGACTTTCCCGGCAAAAGGGTGCTGCTGATCTCGGCACGCGAGGGAGTCGGGATGGAAGCATGGTTCGAGCGGCTCCTAGTGCAGAACTCGCAACCGGAACAGGTCATGGAAGTGGATTACGACCGGTATGGAAAGGGAGAAGCGCTCATGGGCTGGTACAACGCGCGACTCGATCTGGAGCGGCCGCAGAGTTCCGGAGGCGAAGCGTCGAAGCCTTTGGATGGCAACGCCTTCCTTCTCGGTCTGGCACGGGAGGTGCAGGAGGATCTCGAAGCCGCCGGAGTCGAGATTGCGCACTTTAAAATGAGCCTCGAAGGCGGAACCGGACTTGCCGTGGTGAATGCCGTGCGCAATGGCAGCCCTCCCGAGTTGTCCCGCCGCATGATGGGACCGGTGCTGCACGGAGAGCTGCTCATCAATCTCCGGGCCGAGGGGGCGCCCGGGAAGCTGGAGCGCATCGTGGCAAAGCGCCTCAAAGGCCGTCCCGTGAGATTCACGGAAAGGGCCGCTTTCCGGCCCGGGATGCCGAAGCCGGTCCACCGGGCGCGGGGAATCTGAAAAAGGGGTCGTGGGCGCAGCCGCGCCTCACCATGTATCCGAACGCGCCAGACCAACCGTCCTGTCACCTGCAATGCTCCTCCAAGAACCAACACGCCCGCAAACATGAGTTGGACCGACGTCTTCCCAGTGCTGAACGATGATCATCTGCACGCTTACGAGCACGGCGTCAGCGTGGAGGAACGAGTGGAGCTGGACGAGTGGTTCGCCGTCGACCGGGTGATCAACCGCTCGAAAGCGAAGCATCTGGTGACGTGCTCACTATTCTGGAAAAATGCCTGCGCTGATGAACCTGACCTGCCGCCATTGACCCTGGATCGGCTGGTGCGTGCGCAGGAACTGGGTCTGGTAGAGCGGTTTGCGCCGTGGGATCATTACGTCCAGCCGCTGATGGATGGAGCCAGATTGCTGCGCGACAAGCGGCCTGATGTGGTGTTCCGGATTTACCTTGCAGCGGATCTTCATTTCCTTGTCGAGGATCTTGCGGGTCTCGGATGCGAGATTCATCTGATGAGAACGTCCAGCGTCAGGCACAATCCGGGGGCGATGTGGCGATTCCTCGCCCTCGAGGAAAAGCGCCGGTGCATCACCGTCGTGGATGCTGACCGGGGTCGCAGCGTCCTCGCCGACATTCAGCGGACCGAACTAATGGCAATGGGGCGACTTGGCTTCTGGCGCGTGCCAGTCTGGGGAGAACTGAATGACAAAGGACTGATGGGCTACCGCCCGGTGCTCGGTTGCCAGTTCGGCACGAACAAGACCTTCCCCGCAGCCGGAATGATGAAGGCGCTTATCTGGCACACCCGAAGGGGCAGCATCGGAACGCAGTGCCGACCGCCCGGATGCGGGGAGCAACAGGTGTATGGAACGCAGTGGCCGGACTACGGCTTCGACGAATGGTTCCTGCAATCCGCGATCTATCCTCGGGCCGCGCGACACGGAATCCTGAGCTTCATTCCAGCGTCGGCACGCTCCCGGTTGCTCCCGATCGACATCGAGTACTGCACCTGGGCGAATCCTCGGGCCGAGATCACCTACTTCGGCACCGACGGCAACTGTTGCGGGGATGGGAAGCACACAAGTGTCCGCGGTGAGAGTCTGGTTCGGGTCCGGCCAGACTGCACCGTGGTCTTGCGGAACCGGAAAGGAATGCGCTCCGCCGTACCAAGATTCACTTTACCGAAGCATTGCCGCACGTTGAAGGCTGTCGGTGGGGTGATCCCGTTGCTGCGGAAGGCGACCAGGGTGCGCACGCAATGGATCGCCGATGTCGCGGACGATCTGGTGCCGGGAAATGACGGCGCTGAGCTATTTCTCGATCGTCGATTCGAAGCCGCGGATCTGGTAGTGACCGGGTGGCGATTTGTTCAAGTGACTAGCGAAGTTGCCGAGTGGGCAGCGGCACAAGGCTGCCGCGGGTTGCGTTGGAAGCGAGGGGCCGCACTCAAGGCACCGAAGCTCGATGCACCCCTGACTTTGTGGCGGACTGAATTCGCGAACAAGGTAGCGTCCATGGGCGGCAGCATCGACCCTGCCCTCCAGATCGCTGCGTGGTTTCAAACGGGCGAGGCACGAATCATGGAAGCAAGGATCAAACCGCAAGGATGGAATCTAACTGGACCGGAAAAGCTTTAAAGAATGATACCGAAGCGCATCATCTGTACGCATGTTTCCCGAAGCGCCATCAATGCCAGTCTGCAACGATGCATCGAACGCATGGAAGCCCTCCATCCAGATTGGGAGGTAACCTTCTTCTCGGATGGCGACTGCCTCGACTTTGTCCATCGAGAGTGCGCCGAGTATCGCGAACTGTATGAATGGTATCCGAGGGCGGTGATGAAGGCCGACTTTTTCAGGATCCTGGTCGTGTGGAAGCTTGGAGGCTTCTACTTTGACTCCGACGTCTGGTTAACTCAGCGGCTTGATGCTCTCTGCCGCAGCCGTGCCGTATTCCCATGGGAGTGGGTGATGCCTCAATCGGACATGGCGAAACGATACCCGCGCCACCTCAGGGGCCAAGTGGAGCCGCCGCAGGTCGGAAACTATGCATTCGGAGCGACGCGCGGTCACCCGTTTCTTGCCGCAATTCTCGAGGAGATGGTCCGGCGCACGGGATCTTTCGAGGCCGAAGCCTGCAACGATTTAAACGTCCTCCACGCAACTGGGCCCGACGTGGTGACCTCAGTTTATTACCGGGATCGGGAACGGTGGGAAGACGTGGACGTGCTTCCGGGCGATCCTACACTCACCGGACCACAACCACCACTGAGCGCCGATTCTCCCCGCGACTGGCAGCGGTTCGGGAGTTATGGCTCGCATCTCCTGGCTGGAGGCTGGCTCCACGGGAAGTAGCATGCCACCTTGATCGACGACCAGATGCCCCCTTCATCGTCGAAGCATATCGCCTCTGACACCACCAGCGGCACCAACCCCACTGCCCAGCAGAGAGGTCTGTCTCGTCAAGGCAAAGCAGACCGTCCAGAAGTCCTTCTTCCCTGCGCGCAGGACAATCCTCGGCCAGATCGGGGTCACCCTGCCCTATATAGTTCCTCAAACGCGGCTTCGGAAGATGGTGCCGGCTCAAAACCCAACACCAAAGTCGAACAGGAAATCCGCAGCTCTATTCTTCACCTGGCTCAAATAGGAGCGGACGGCTTCTATCGCGTGTCCCTCCTGCGTTGCCTGGCCGCTGCTGAAAGCGAGCGAGAGCAGGCCCTCCTCCAGGTGCTCACAGCCGCCTCGTTTCAGTTCATCGTAGCCTTTGAGGTGATGCACACGCAGCAGCAATTGCTCCCAGCAGACCACCTTCAGCTTGGCCCGCTGAGCAGGTGTGGAGTGCTTGGCGTAATGAGTGATCGCGCGCTTGTCTCCTGTCACCACGATGCCCCCAGTGGCCTCGGCTTCGGCAAAAAGCAGAGCTTCACCGGGATCCATGCCGCTATGCAGCAGTTCCTCCTGCCGGGTGATGTCACCCGCCGCGCTGATCATCTGATGAGTGTCGCAAAACTCCGCCAGATGCTTCTGGTAGGCGGCATTCGTCAGCTTCTTGTTCGGGCGCGTCAGCCGTGCCTTGAGACTTGCGAGATACTGGATGCAGAACGCATCCGTCGGCACGCCGAGCAGCTCGGGGAGATGGGGCAGGAATCCGCAGTTTGCGAGCTTCAGCACCACGTCCACATCGCTGAAGTAGATCATTCAGCTGCGGTCGTGGCGCGGTTGATCCACTCCCTCGTGTCTTCCGAAAGCGATTCCAGATCCAAATGCGCTTTCATCGCCTGATTCAGGTCTTTGGCGGCGTCATCGTCTTTTTCCAGCTGGCTTACCGCCCCAATAGCCAAAGGCCATTCTCCCGTGGTGAAGCCATAGTTCAAAGCAGCCACGCCCGGTGCGATCCGGTAGCTACTGCCAAACGTAGCCGCTGCCGCCGCAAGTTGCGGAATCCCTAACCTGCAGGTGAAGCTCAGCCCCAGATCGCGGTGCCCCGTCAGCAGCAGGGAAGCAAAATCATTCGCCTCGCCCTCGTCTTTTTCGTCAGACGTCTCGTCGATCTTCTTATCCACCAGGGTCTGCCCGGGCTTTAGGTGCTGGTGGTGAATGTGCCCCAGCTCATGCGCCACGATGAAGGCGATCCACGAGGGGCTCTTCCGGGCGTTCATCACCACGATCACCGGGCGTTCCCCCGCCATTGTTGTCAATGCGTCAGGTTTCTTGGCACCCTCCGGCAGGTTCTTGAGATGGATCACCGGGATGCCCAGCTCCCAAGCCGCTTTGAGGATGTGGCTCAGGCAGACCCACGGCTTGTCGGAGAGGGCCAGCAGCTCTTTGCGCCATTCTTCGGGGGACGGCACGGCGGCGGCGGCAGGCAGATCCGTCATGGCGGTGGCCACCGCACGAACCACTCCCAGCGCATAATGGGTCGCGAGCCCGACCGCATCATCCGTCACTCCCTTCGTTTTCTTGTATTTCACCGCCCCCGTGTGCGCAAAGGTCAGCGGCTGCTCCTCGTCCAGCAGGCTGCCTAGGCTGTATCCCAGATGCGCGCAGATGTAGCCCGCGGCCTCACGCAGTCCGCCCGGCGTCGCGGCGATGGAGTCCGCCCACCACGAGGGCAACACGACCTTGTCCAGAAACCTTCGCTTCACCCCGGCGGTGGAAAGCCGATAGCGCAGCCGCTTCATCGGATTCGCGGTGGAAGGCTTGGTTTTTGTGCCGGGCACGTTGAGGATGGATGGAAACTGGACTGCCCGGCAAAATAGAACCTGCACCCCGCCTTGCAAGAACGGAATGCCCATCGGGGCTACGATCCTCCGAAGAGGTCTGTCCCATGGCCGAACACGACGCCCTCCAGGAGCCCAATCCCCCCCATCACTTCCCCACCAGCGCCTGCCGCGCCACTTCCACAATCGAATCCCCCTTCGGCTCCTGGAAATGCCGCGCCACTACCCCCACAACAAACAAAAACGGCAGCAGCATACACAGCAGCAGCAACGCAAAACACCCGTCCCCCTGCCCGCTCGCTCGCCGCCGCCGCCCGCCCATCGTCGACACCGGCCGCTGAATCACATATGGCTGCGCCGGCCCAGCCGCCCGCACCACCGCCGCTGGAGGTGCCACCGGTGGCGGCGGATTCCCATAAGGCTGCGTCACCGCTTCCCCACCCGATCGCTCTACCACCACCTCAGACTCGTACACCGCCTGCGTGTCCCCGAACTGAATCACATCCCCGTTCACCAGCACCTGACTCGTCACCTTCGTCCCGTTCACCCGCGTGTGATTCGTCGACTCCAGATCCGTCACCGCAAAATCCCCAGTCTCCCCGACCTTCAATACCGCGTGGTGACTCGAACTCGCCCCGTCCCGCAGCACAATGTCGTTGTTCTCCGCACGCCCGATCGTGAACGCCTTGCCGTTCAAGCCGTATTTGACCTGCGTGCCGTCCGGATGATGAATGATGATCTTAGGCATTGAAATATCTGGCGGTGAACCGCGCTCAACGTCGGTCTGCCAACGCCGCTTTTAGACATTCCCCGGCCTCACCACAAGTGAGAGTTGCCCCTACGCCTTCACGGGCGTATCTGCGCATGCCCGCGCCCAACCCTCGGCCCATCTCTCAAAAAACCCGCCCGCCCCCCGGCTCCGTGTCGCTCCTCCGCAAAATCTTCATCCCCTTCCTCCTGCTTGGCGGCCTCTCCGCCCTCGGCTGGCACCTCGCCCATCAGGCCACTCCTCCTGAGGAATCACGCCGCCCCACCCCAGCCGTCCCAGTCACCGCCGCCACCGTCCAACCCCAGGACTACACCGTCTTCCTCGCCACCCGCGGCGAAGTCAGAGCACGCACCGAAAGCTCCCTCGTCGCTGAAGTCGGCAGCGTCATCATCGACATCGCTCCCTCCTTCCGCGAAGGCGGCTTCTTCGAACAAGGCGATGTCCTCGTCCAACTCGATGACCGCGACTTCAAAGCCGCCGTCACCATCGCCAAAAGCGCCGTCGCCCAAGCCCAAACCGCCGTCACCGAGGAATCCGCTCGCGCCGCCCAGGCCCTCGACGACTGGAAAGCCCTCGGCCGCCCCGGCGAACCAGGCCCGCTCGTCTCCCGTAAACCCCAACTCGCTGAAGCCGCCGCTCGCATCGAATCCGCCAAAGCCTCGGAAGAACGCGCCGTCCGCGACCTCGAACGCTGCACCATCCGCGCCCCCTACGCCGGCCGCGTCCTCGACAAAACCGCCGACGTCGGCCAGTTCGTCTCCGCAGGCCGCGAAATCGCCAAAATCTACGCCGTCGACAGCGCAGAAATCGACCTCCCCCTCAGCAGCGAACAACTCGCCTTCATCGACCTCCCCGAACGCTACCGCGGCGAAAAAATCTCCCTCGACGACTCAGGCCCGGAAGTCACCCTCCGCTCCGACTTCGGCGGCCGCTCCGGTACATGGCAAGGCCGCATCGTCCGCGCTGCCGGCGGCGTCGACTCCCGCTCCCGCCAACTCTACGTCACCGCCCAAGTCCAGGACCCCTACGCCCGTCGCTCCGGCGAGGTCCCCCCTCTCAAAGTCGGCACATGGGTCAGCGCCGACATCACCGGCAAAACCCTCAAAAACGTCTTCGTCATCCCCCGCGTCGCCATCCGCGACGGCAATACCGTCCTCGTCATCGGCAAAGACTCCAAACTCCGCAGCCGCCAGGTCGAAATCGCATGGGGCGAACGCGACCACGTCATCGTCCGCAGCGGCCTCGAACCCGGCGAACTCCTCTGTACCGTCTCCCTCCAGTTCGCTGTCGAAGGCACGCTCGTCAAACCTCGCATCGAACCCATGCCGGCTCTCACGATGCCCGGCCGCCCAGCTCCCGCCGCCTCCGGCAAATCCTGACGCCGCTCAGCGGATGAAATAACTCAGGTTCTCCAACTCCACCGCAAGGTCGACGTTGTTCACCACCACCTGCTCCGGCACCTCCAGGACCACCGGCGCAAAATTCAACACCGCCTGCACCCCCGCCGCCGCCAGCTCGTTGCACACCTGCTGCGCCACCGACGCCGGCACCGCCAGTATCGCCAGCTTCACACCGTTCGCACTCACAAATCCCTCCAATTCCCCCATCGGATACACCTTCACCGTCGGATGCGTCCTCCCCACCTCTGCATCAAACGCCGCCACAATCTCAAACCCTTCCTTGTTGAACCCGTGGTACCTCAACAGCGCCGACCCCAGATTCCCCACCCCCACCAGAATCACCGGCTGCAATCGCGTCGTCCCCAGCGTATCCCCGATCGTCCCCGACAACGCCTCCACATTATACCCCAACCCCCGCGTCCCGAAATTCCCGAAACTCGCCAAGTCCTTCCGCAACTGCGACGGCGTCACCCCAGCCGCCTTCGCCAACGCCTCCGACGACACTGTCTCCACCCGATTCTCCTTCAGCCGTCTCAAACAGCGCTGGTAAATCGATAGCCGGTAAACGGTCTTGCGGGGAATGTCAGGCTTGTCAGTCATGCCATACAGTAGGGACACCCGACTATGGCCCCACCTCACTTCCCGGCAACCCCGAATCACCGCACCACCTCCCGCACCCCCTCCCTACGCCGCGCCGTATTGCCTTTGACCTCCCCTCCGCTCCACTCTATCCCTCCCACGCCTGCTTCAGGCTTCCACCAACTCACTCAAAACCCCACCAATTCCCCCATCCCCATGGCTCTCTCCACAGGTTCCCCAGCCCCAGACTTCAAACTCACCACCCTCGGCGCCAACGGCCCCGAATACGTCACGCTCTCCGAAAACGCCGGCAAATCCGCCGTCGTCCTCCTCTTCGTCCCCATGGCCTTCACCGGCGTCTGCACCAAGGAACTCTGCGAAATCTCCGGCGGCCTCAACGAATTCACCGCCCTCAACGCCCGCGTCCTCGCCATCTCCGGCGACAACCCCTTCGCCCAAAAGGCATGGGCCGAAAAAGAAAACATCACCCTCACCCTCCTCAGCGACTACGACCACGCCACCACCACGGCCTACGGCATCGCCTACGACAGCTTCCTCCCTGACAAAAATCTCGGCCAGGCAGGTGTCCCCAAACGCTCCGCCTTCGTCGTCGATAAATCCGGCGTCATCCAATACGCCGAGGTCCTCGAAAACCCAGGCGACCTCCCCGACTTCGC
>CANHUG010000023.1 GCA_947462995.1 Verrucomicrobiales bacterium
ACCAGCCCTCCGACCAAGCCCGGGATCGCGAGGCTCTGTACTCGCGCCACTCAACAAGCAATCGCCCCCTCCCCACCAGCCCATCCGACCACGCCCCTCCCAACCAGCCCTCCGACCAAGCCCGGGATCGCGAGGCTCCGTACTCGCGCCACCCAACAAGCATTCGCCCCCTCCGACCAAGCCCTCCCAACCAGCCTCTCCGACCAAGCCCGGGATCGCGAGGCTCTGTACTCGCGCCACCCAACCAGCAATCTCCCCCTTCCGACCAAGCCTTACCCCCTCCCAACCAACCCATCCCCGCCCTCCCCCCGACGCCAATCCTCCCAGTCCCCCACCTCACCCAGTCCTCCGGGATTGCCCTTGGCGACCCATCCCTTTTCGCCTAGAAGCTCTCCCCGCAACCCATGGTCACCACGCTCCAAGCCACCATCGAAGGACTCGGCGCTTACTCCGTCGCCGAAGCGGCACGCTATGCCAGGATGCCAAAGGCCACGCTGAACCGCTGGTTCTTCGGAACGAAAGCCGTCGAGCCGATGAGCCGCAGCAGAATTCTCGATGACCACAGCAAACGCATCAGCTTCACCGACTTCGTCGAAGCCCTCGCCATCCGCTCCCTGCGCGCTGATCACGGCGTCCCGCTACAGAAAATCAAAGAGGCCATCCGCAACGCCAAGGAACACTACAAGATCGAGCACCCCTTCGCCAGAAAGGATCACCGCCCAATCACCCCGGAAAAACCAACCCCATCAGGAGGCAATTTTAATTGTTGTTGCAAAGTCGGTATCCGCTCCGGGGCCAGGAACGGCCTTGCGGCCGCCCCCGCCTTCCAAGGTGGTCGAACGTTGCAGGAGGTAGGTCGCTCCCGGATCGCCGGTGAAGGTGCCGGTGACGTTTCCGCCGACCAGATCGACATCTAGCGTCATCGGGCCCGGTGCCGGCTCTGGCAGGTCGTTTACGGTGATCACCACCGTTCCCATGGCAGAAGTGCCGCCCCATCCATCGGTCACGGTATAGGTGAATCCGTCGAGCCCGGCATAACCGAGGGCCGGGGTGTAGGTGATGATCCCTTCTTTCAGGGTGACCGTCCCGCCGTTGAAACTGGTGGCCGCGAAGGTGCCGAGCGCGAGGATGTCACCATCCGCGTCGGTGTCATTGCTGGTCATGTCAAACACGGGGTCGATCAGGAGCGGGGTGTCTTCGTTGGTGACGAGGTTGTCATCGAGCACGACTGGGTTGGCATTGGTGACGGTGACGGTGGCCACGGTGCTTTCCGCCGGAGTGCCCTTGCCGGTGAGCGCTCCACCTAATCGTCTGATCCACGATGTAGCCGAGGTTGAAGACCGCAAAAGAGATCAGCAGCAGAAGGCCAAAGGGCATTGGTTTCGGATTGGCCGGTGCTGTTTTTCTCATTTTCACCGTTTCCTTGGTTTTTTGACCATGGGTCGCCCGTCCGCCCCGCCCGCATGCCCTATGGACAATTCTTTCCGCATTTTGCTCAGCAGCAATAGAAGCTGGGGGAAAAGACCATAAAATCAAAATTTAGAATGATCGTGCTGTAACCTTTGGGGAATTTTTGCATATTTTCATGGAAAGCCAATCCTTCCATCCCATGTGCCAGCAACTTTTTGCTCTCCTTCTCTGCGTGTTATTCATTGGGACGGCACGTGCCCAGGTCACGGTCAATTCCTTTAACGTGCCCTACACATCACCGGGATATCTCGTGGACGTCCATGCCACAGATGGGATTGCTGGGACCAATTTGCACCGCATCGTCGC
The DNA here is from genome assembly GCA_947462995.1 of Verrucomicrobiales bacterium. Taxonomy (GTDB): domain Bacteria; phylum Verrucomicrobiota; class Verrucomicrobiia; order Verrucomicrobiales; family V1-33; genus V1-33. Next base: position 1,777 of record CANHUG010000023.1, read on the forward strand.
GACGGCCGAGCTGGATTTCACCACGACTTCGAGCTATCGGGTGGAATGGTCCCTGATCGGTCCGGCGGATGGGGTAGTGGCCACCTCGTCCACGGTGCTGGGGGCGAATGTCTCCGGGATCCGGAATGTGACCTCGGATTTGAGGCCGGGGAGCGCACTGACCCTGGGCGTGCTTTACCGGGTGAAAATGGTGGTGCTGGACACCTTGGCCAATGTGACGGTCAGGACCCGGACGGAGAGCCCCGGCCACACCTACCTGCACTTTACCGGCACCAATCCCGGCACCGCCCCGGTAAACGTGTTGGCGGTGGTGGACAGCGTGACGGTGGACCGGGACTGGCTGCTGGAAACGGATTCCAGCAAAACCACCCTGCCGGTCACGGTCAATTACACCCTGCACCGCTACGACGCCTGGACCACGGCACCGACGGGGAGCAGCATCAGCGTCCGCTTCGACAATAACACCGTCAACCAACCCGATGGCCCCGGGGCCGTGGCGGGGACCTGGACGAATACCACCACGACGTCCGGCGTCAGCTCGAATACTGGAGGAGCCGCGCCCGCGCCTGCCTCGGCTTCCGGCTCGCTGACGATGCAATTCGATCCCGCCGCCGTGGGGGATAACTTCCGTTCGGATTTTTCCATCGGGATTGAGCATCTGGAAAATGCCACCACTACCGTATGGAAAACCGGGCAGACCGGCAAGCTCAAGGACGCGTTTTACACCCACATGTCAGGACAGCTGAATTTCGGCAGCATCGTGACCACCTTTACGTCGATCACGACTTTTGCCCCTCCGGCAGGGCCGCCTGGTATTTATTTTCCAGGCATCGCGGTGAACAGAGTCATTACCATCCCGGCGGGCGCAGGGTCGCTGGCAGGGTTCCCCAATAACACCTACTCGGGCACGATCGGTGTTTCCATCGATAACGGAATCGCCACCTGCCGGGCGGGAGAGTCAACCACGCTCATTCCGGCCAGTCCGCTGGCCCGTCTGGGCACCTTGAACAGCGTGCCTTTTTACCGCAGCGGCACCATCACCCTGGATAGCACCGGGGCGCATCTCTCTGAAATCCAGGCCACGCTGCCGGTGGGAGTGGGTTGGGCGTCGAACCGCACTTCCAATATCCTGAACAGCGATGTGACCTTCGGGGCGGTGGACCTTACGCAAAACCTCGCTCCGTCTGCTCCGGTGGTGCTGAACTCAGCCATTGGCACCTTCTTCATGTGTGAGGAAACCAAGCCGCTCTACATCGGTTGTCCCACCCTCACGTGGGATCCGGCACTGGGGGAATTCCAAGCTGGCCCCACCGCGCTGCAGGCTGCCTTTTCCATCCGGCAGCCGCTTCTGGACTGGCTCGCGGCGCAGCCCGTGCGCGCGGACATGATGGACAAGAAATCCAATGATCACCTCTACAATCACGTTTCCGGGATGACCAACGTGACCTGGAAAACCGGCCCCAGCAATGGTGGCGAGATGAGCGGGGTGATGATCAGTGGCCACAATAAACTAACCACCCACTTCCCCTATGCCTCCGACCTGGACTGGACGGGAGGCTTCATCACGGTGGCGGGTGACTTGATCAATCCCGCCACCAGCGGCTTCACCGGGGTCCTGCCCGCCTTTGTGCTTTACATGCAACATTGCGCCCAGGCCGTTCTGGATGGCTGCGGGTCTGAGGAATACGCCGACGTCACCGTCACCCCCGCGGACTACAAAATCACCGGCGATGGTGGCATCCAATTTCCTGGCCCGCCTACCATGTCGCCGCTGGCGTGGGGTTACATCAGTGCGAATGCCGGTGGGGCCACCAGCGATGATTTTGCGCACACGGTCACGTCCGCATTCCCCACCTCAAATTTCCTGATGGCTGGCACCTTCCTGCGCGGGGACCAGAATCCCATCGGTGATGAGGATGGCCCCTCCGTGCTGTTGCTCTCCGGCTTTGATCCGGCGGACCTGGCCAATGCCGAGCGCCCCGCCGGGACGGGTTATGAAGGCGGGAATGCCGACTACGCTGGAGTGAATTTCCGCTGCACTCCCTCCGGATTCCAGGGCCAGAGCACGCTCCAGGACAGCATGGTGGGGCCATATTCGCTAACTACCCGCTCGAAATACTACGCCCGCTGGAGCGGGGTCACCGGCATTCACGAAGCCCCGGCTGGAGGCTTTCCGGGAGCCGCGATTCTGGGCGGATATGACTTCACTTTTGATTCCTTCGGTTTCTCCTTCCTTTCCAATGAAATGGAGGAAAGCCGGGCGGATGGAGCCCTTGCCATTGATGCCCCGGTGGACGAAACCTTTGAGTTCACCGGCCTGCGCTTCACCTGCCTGGGCATGCTGGATTCCTTTGAATTGGATCTGCCTTCCGGAGTAGATCCAAAAACCTTCGCTTACTGGAGCGCGCCGATCACGCCTTACAGTGCGGAGTTTGTCGCCACCAATGAATGTGATCCTGGCGCTGGCACCACCTTCGTGCTGGGCTTCAAGGCCCATGTGGCGCATCTTGCGGAAGATGTCAGCGGTCAACTCGGCATCCTGCCTGATGGGAATTTCGCAGTGCCGGCGGATCCCTCTTCCACGGTGGCGGATAGTGTGCCCACGCGACTCGCCCTTCCTTCCGTCATGACCTTCGACGGCCCCACTGGCGAGACCTATACCTTCATGCCCGCGCAGTTGGGATATTTCAATAACCCTGACAATGGCAGCGATGCCTCCGGGATTGGTTATTGGAACTTTTTTGGCACTCTCGATGTGCCCTTCTTCAAGGACATGCAGGTGAACCTGCACACCCGCTGCTATGAGGACAGTTCCGCGATGCTGGATCTCATGGGCGGCTGGCCGACAAAGGGATGGACCGATGCGTCAGGAGATCCATTCTCTTCGATCCTGTTTGATCTTCAAAATGCCGGCTTTCCCTGGGATGTGGCGGGCGTGAGCACGGAGGACTACCGGAGCGGCAATACTTCCAATGAAAAGTGGCTGCCCCGCGCCCAGCAGGAGTGGCTCGGCGGGATCATCAACTTTGACTATCCCTGCACGTGGAACAGCACCACCCGTGATTTCGCCGGCGTGCCGCTGCCGCCCTTGAACCTGCTCGTCCTGCAGGCAGAGCATCAGCTCACCTATCTGAGTGCGGACAATGCCGAGCTGGAATTCGGCGTTCAATACGGCGACCTCCCCAGCATCAGTGTGGCCAATCTGGCCTTCACCGCGCTCGATGAAGCCACGAACTTCGGCGCGGATTGGGTCACCAGTCAGAGCGACAAGGTCTTCAATGGCTTGGGCACCGCGGTCGATGAGTTCAGCACCATGCTGGAGGACAAAGCCGAGGCCCTCGTGGATGAAGCATTGCAACGCGTCACTGATCCCTGGCTTGATGCCCTGATTAACGAAATCAAGGCGCTGCCCACCGTCGATCCCGTCGCCTTCCGCGCCGCCGCCAAGGCCAAGGTCCATGCCTATCTGATCACCAACACCGATAACCTGACCAAACAATTGCAGAAACTGGTCGATGGCACGGATGCCGCCCAGGATCTCCTGGCGGATCTGAATATGCGCCTCGAACGCGTGAAGCAGGGCTTGAAAGGCGTCACCAGCATCCTCAATCTCGATCCCTCCACCATTTCCATCACCGATCTTGACGGCACGCCGCTCGCCAGCGCCGCCGCCGGATTGCTCGCCAAGAATGGCACCACCGGTGAACGTGAGGCCCTCACCTTGCTCGCCTCTGCGCTGATTGATCTGCTCTCCACCATCGCGGTGGATTCCGGCGTGCAGGATTCACTGAAAAACGTCCTCGCCGAGCTGGAGCCTACGCTCGACACCATCAGCGCCACTATTGACGACATTTATGACACCGTGACGGAAGTCCAGACCCAGGTGAATGGAGCCGGTGAACTGGTCCAGGCACTGCGTAATATTCTAACGACGGCATCCGCAAAAACCGTGCTGGATGCGCTGTCCGCCACCTTGGATACCGCCGTCCAACAAATTGTGGACGTGCCCGACATCGATCTCTCCCAGCTCGCTGTGCTGGCAGAGGAATGGAAGGAGGAAATCCGTCAGGAAATCCGCGATGCTCTTTATGCCACCCAACTGATTGCCGATGTCCAGCAGGCGGTAAAGGAACGGCTCTACGATGTCCAGCAGGCCTTCAATCAGGCCATCGATTCCGCCTTCGCTGCCGTGAACCAAGCCATCCGCGATGCGCTGGAACCCGCCCTGGATGAACTGGATTCGGCGATCAGCGATCTGACCGGGAATATTGCTGACAAGATCGGGGCGGGTTCCATTGAAGGTTATGCGCACTTCAATGCTGACAGTCTGGACCTCCTCCGGCTGGATGGTGATTTCGAATTCAAGCTGGATGAGCCCTTTATTCTGCACGCCTATTTGGAGATCAAGGAACTCGATTCCGATGGCGGTGCCGGCAGCATTTGCACAGCAGCCGGGGTCGATGCCACAGAAGTGACGATCGGGGTCGAGGACTTTGGCGTGACCTTCATGAGCAGCGAAATCCGGATGGATATCGAAACCAAATTTGCCCTCAGCGCGGATGCTGTTCCCATCCCCATCGGTCTGGGAGGCAGCTTTGAAATGACGGAAGGAGAAATTGATTACGAGACCTTCAAAATCACGGAACTGGGAGCTGCCGTGATGTTCGGCCTCACGGAAAACTATCTGGGAGCCAAGGTGGCGCTGGAGTTCGGCAGCTATGCCGCTGCGGGTGGGTTCTTCATCGGCACTACCTGTGATCCTGATCCTCTCCTGATGATCGACCCGCTCATCGGTTCTCTGGTTTCCACTCCATTCAGCGGCATCTATGCCTACGGCGAGTGCGAGTTCCCCATCTACGGCACTGGCACCTGTTTGTTCAACATCAGCGGCAAGGCTGGGGCAGGGGTCCTCTATAATAGTGTGGTTCCGGAATACGGGGGCCGCATGACTCTGGGGGTCACGGGCGAGGCCCTCTGCGCGGTGACGATTGGTGGCGACGTCTCCCTGGCCGGGGTGAAAAGCGGCAGCGTCTATAACTTCGCGGGCACGGGGCGCCTCTTTGGTGAGGTCGGGAAGTGTCCTTTCTGCATCGGCTTCGATAAAACCGTGGGCTTCACCTACACCGATGCCGGTGGGTGGGACGTGGATTACTAACTCCTTATCTGCATCATCATGAATCCATTTGCCACTCTCAAGCACGCGCTGCGCCTTCCGCTGCTGTTCCTTCTCGCCAGCCTGGTTCCGCTTCCGGCCCAGACCGCCCTGGATAAAGGCGTGATCTGCGCCGGGGTCACCAAAAGCACGGGCGGCATCCACCGCGCCTATCTGGTGCTGGAACCGACGGATCTGGCCTTGACCATGGCCCGGCAGGTCGCCATTTACCGCAAGGCCGGGGCGGCGACCTCGTCCTCCCTCTTTGCGCGCAGGACCGTTATTGAACCAGTGACGGACCCGCTGCTCATCACGTCGCTTCTGCCTCTGGCGGCTTCTCTGGGAGAAAACCTGCCGGCCTTGGAAGGCCTGATGTCCGATCTTACTGGCATCCCCATCGGCACTGGCACTACCGGGGAAAAGCTAGCCACCTTCATCAGCGATTCCCTGCCTGATCCTGACAAACGGAAGCAATTGCTGGTGCTCGCCCGCACTCATCCGGCGATTGGTTTTGCTGCGGGTCTGGCCTGGGCAGAAACCCTGCCTTCCGCCACGGCTTTCACCTATGAATTCCGCGATTTCGATTCTGCCAATTCGACAGACCGGGGCGTCATGGGACGCGTTACCTTGAATCCCGCCGCGCCAATTACCATTCCGTCACCTGGCAAACCCGTGGAAGTGGTGGATACCTCGGCCAAGTCCAATCTCAATGTTTCCCTCCGTTGGTTTGTGCCGGACACGATCCAGGATCTGGCTCCGCTGCTGAATGGATTTGATGTCTATCGCGTGCCTGCCCTGGCTGCCAGTGCCCGGGGTTGGGACACCACCCCGCCGGCCAATGCGGGAACGCTCCTCACAGAGCCGACGGCACGCCGGGTCAACAATTCCGGGATCATGCCTTCGAAACTCTATGCTTCAGATCCAGCGGCGGCGGATCTGGTGGCCGATCCCACCACTATCTATTTGATTGATGACAACGGCCGGTTCCAGCCGGGTGGCGTGCCTTTTACGGATGGAGATACGTTTTACTACTTCGCCGCAGCGCGGGATTTGCTGGGCCAGCCGGGGGGGTGCTCCGCTGGCAAAAAGATCACCATCTGTGATCGCTTTCCCCCGCCGGTGCCGGTGCAACTGGCCGTGCGCAGTGTGACGCATTTCAACAGCACCACGAAAAAGGATGTGCAGCGTTTTGAACTGGAGTGGAAAATGCCCGCTTTGCCTGCCGGGGAAACCGTTTCTGCATTCCTCGTCTACCGCTGGACCTCTGCCGCGCAGGCAGCCAGGCCTTCACATCTCGACGAAGTCCAGCTCAAGCCTGACGAAAATCTCGTGGCCATGCTGCCGGGCTCCCAGCTGACCTTCGTGGACAATGGCCTGACCGCTACACCCGCCTGGGCGAATTGGGCCGGCGGGAACAACAACGGTGCCTCCTACGTTCCACCCGGTCTCCCGGCAGATGCCGGCAAGACCTACTTTTACACCATCCGGGCTGTCGATGGCAGCACCTGCCGGAATGTGTCAGGGAACTCCAGCCCCATCTGGGGCGTGCTGCGGGACCGGAGTGGTCCAGCCGGCACCGTGGGCACTGTGCTGACACCCTGCCGCCAGCTCACCCTGACATGGAATGACTATACACAAATCACGGAAACAGGGCTTTCCGCAGAACTCGGCCACCTCCGCCTGGTTTGCACCAGCACAGTGGCGCGCGGCCTGGCTTGGGCGGAATGGGAGTATGGCTATCGTGCCCCGGGTCAGAATCAGTTCAGTTGGACGTCACTCGGCCGGGCGCATTTTTCGAAAAACAGCGCCGGAAATCTCCGGGCGGAATTGGACCGCAACGTTTCAGGATATTATGGCCTGGTCCAGAAATTCCGCTGCCGGGCCGGCACCACGGCTGGAATTGTCAGCGCCTATGTGGAAAGCCCGCTGGATCCGCCCTCACCGTTAGTGGACCGGCGCATCCGGGCGCTCTGGACGGCGGATTTCGCTCCATCAGCCCTTGTGCCCGTCGGCCAGTGTGGCGGGAAACACATTGTGATGGATCCCAGCACCGGCGTCCTGCTGGATCCCTGCGGCACCTTCAATCCCACCCCTGGCAGCACCGAGTTCAAGGTCTACCGCACCGTCGATGGTGGCCCCCAAACGCTGGTGGATGCCGGGTTTTTCACTACCAGCGCCCCGGTGGTCTGGAAGGACGAAAATCCTCCCGTGACGCTGAGCGGGGTTTGTTATTATCTCCAATTGTTTGACAAGAACAGCAATGCTGGTCCGCTGGTGCCGCAGGATTGCATCGAATGCGGCGAGGCCTCCCTGCTGCCCGTGCCGATGCTGGAGGACCTGGCCTCTGCGGGATTGCTTGGCTCCGGGCAGATGCGGATCCGCTGGTTTTGCAATACTGCCGGGGTGGAGCGCTTTGAAGTCTGGGTCGCGAGGAAGGGCGGCACCGCTCCGGTGAATGGGGCCGGGCTTTCCACCGATCTGGCCGGGCATCCCAACATGCTGACGGATGTTTCCGGCGCGGAAGGATTGGACTTTTCCGTCTTTGAAACCGCCGTTGCCCGTCATGTTAGCGTCAGCGGCACACCGGAGTTCGAATACCTGCTGCCGGTTTCTGCCAAGGATGTTTACACCGTCATGGTCCGGGCGGTGGGGAAGGGGGCTTACGATTCCCGGATGACCGGCACCTTTTCCAATCTGGAGAACTTCACCTGGAGCCTGCGCACCCTGCCGCTTGGCAATGCCGTGCCGTGGCCGGCGCGGGATCTGCCGCCCCAGGCGGAGTTCCATCCTGGCATCAGTGCGGTGCATCTGAACATCAGCCGGCTCGCACCCTGGCGGGCCAATGCGGTGCGCATCGGCGAGTATGCAGACCCCCAGCATGACCCCAGCTCCACCACCATCCTGATCAATGACAATTCTCCCACGGATCCCCGGGGAGGCCGCATCAGCACGCTGCGTGATCCGGAGACCTATCTTTATTGCAATGACGAAGTGGCCAAGACTGAGGAGAATGCCATCGACAAGCTGGGCTACGAAGGCTGCATCTTCCCGGTGGTGCTCTACCGGGTGCAGGTGCCCAGCCTCAAGTTCCCCATCGTGCCTGGCGATATTGTGCAATGTGGCCCGATGATGGAACAGATCGCCCAGAGTGAATCCGGCGGTAATACCCTGGTAACGGATCCCTTCATTCTGCCGATGCACATGAACGACACCGGCCTGGCCCGCACCCTCGCTGGTTCTGATCACGACATCATGCTGCTGGACCGGCAGCCGGTGATTAAAGGCGCGAAATACAAATACCTCCTCGTCCGCTTCGCCCGCAACAAAGAGATCGACCGGGTGATCGTTACCAATGAAGTGCTGGTGCCATGAACTTTTCCCTATCCTATTTTCATCCCATGAAAACGGCCCGTTTTTTTCTCCAACTCTCCGTACTGCCTCTGCTCACGATTTCTGCTCTGGCAGGTGGTTTTGTCTATCCCACCACCGGCGGTTTTTCGGCCACGGGTGACTTTGATGGCAATGGTCAGGAAGATGTCATTCTGGTGGATGAAGCCACCGGGCTCTACCGCATCGGATCCACGGCGGTGGGCGGAGCCGTCACCTTCGCGGAGCCGCGTCCGTCCGGGATGCCGGAGATCAGCGGCGTGGCGGTAGGGCGGATGAATGGCATAGCCAGCACCAGTTTGGCCGTAACATCGCCCCTGCAAAACCGTTGGCATCTCCTCACGCCGTCCACCCCTGGATACACGGAACCGCGTGTCCACACGATCGGCACAGGCGTGGGCACCACCCTGCTGGGGGCTTTGGATATTCCTGGCATTGTGCCGGCAGCAGAGGATGATCTGGCCCTGGTCAGTGTCCTGAATGGAGCCAATCTGGTGGAGCTGAAACAGTTCCGCATGACGGCGGGTTCGGCCACCCTGCTGGACAACGGGGATGTGCCGGATGGCGCGGTCCGTCAGGGAAATCCCTTTGCTCCGGCGGCCGGCAGCGCCCAGCTTTTTGGCTATCTGCAGGCCTCCGGGGCCACCGACAGCTTCCGGGCCTGGCAACTCACCGGGGTAAATCCCAATGCCTCCTTTGTCGCGGCGGCACTGCCGGCCGGTTCCTCCTGGATCGCCGCCAGCCTGGAGGGCGCGAACACCGACCTCGTATTTTACAAGACCGGCACCGCGTCCGGTTCCCTCCGCCGCATTCAACCTAACGGGGTAGGGTGGCTGCTGGCGGCCACGGTTCCTTTCACGTTGCCGGTTGAGGTGGAGGAGATCGTGCCGGTGAACACGCCTGGCGGCGGCCGGCTTTTGGTGCGCCTTGCCGATGGCAGCCTGACGTTTTATGGATACTCCGCCGCTGGTGGATTTTCCGCCGGAGTGCCCTTGCCGGTGAGCGCTCCAGCGGGCGTCCTGGCCGGGATGCTGCCGATGTCAGGAAATGCCTTCCGCCTGCTTTACGCGCCTGCTGCCGGACAATCGCCCACGGCCATGGTGCCCTTCTCCAACAGTGGCACGGGCTGGGTCCAGGGACCCACGATCGCCCTGCCGGCGCTGAATAGCTTCGACATCTACGCCAATCTCTTCATCCTTTCCGGCCCGCTCTTCCGCACCGCCAATCCTGACCTTCTGCGCACCTACCGTTCCTCGGATTGGTCCACCGGGATCACGGTGCCCGCTTCCGCTCCCTATACGGTCACGGGGCAAACGGCGGATTTTGTCAGCGCCACCCAGGGCATCGGCACCTCCGCGCCGGTGAATGTGGGCGCGCTCAACTCAAGCGCACCGGCTTCAGCGGCGAATCAACTGAATTCCCAATTTTCGTTATTCACCTTCGAATCCACCCTGGGCTCCCTGCCGGATACGGTGACGATTTCCCCGGCCCCGGGCAGCTACGATCACGCCGTTCAGTTGACCTTCAGCGGGATCGGGGTGGGCTCCGTGGTTTATTACCGGACCTCATCAACGGCAGCATTTCAGGCGTGGTTTCCCACCACCCCGCCCTGGCTCACTGCCAACGCCACAGTGGAATACTATGTGATCTTCGCCACCAATGCCGCGCCGGTGCAGCGGGCCCTTTACACCTTTACCCTGCCGCCGGCCCGGCAGGATCAGGATGGCGACGGCGTGCCGGACTTCGTGGAAATCGCCAAGGGGCTCAGCCCATCGGGAGGAAGTGATAGCGATGGCGATGGCTTCTCCGACCTCAGCGAACTCCACGCCGGCACCAATCCGAATCTTTCCACCAGTAAGCCAAGCGCCCAGCCTTCCCCTACCGCCTCGCCGCTGGTGGACATCATTCCCCAGCCACGTCTGGTGGGCGGAGCGGCGGACGGCACGGTAGCTGTGGGCACTCTGGTCAATGCCTACGATCCCGCGCATGGATTGCTCGGCACGGGCACCGTGGCCGCCGGAGGGGCCGCCCGGGTGGCCTTGCGGGATCTCTCGCCGGAAACGGGTTTTGCCGTGGTGCGCACGGAGCCGCATTTTGTGGTGACTCCCCTCATCAGCGGCGCTCCGCTGCGGGGCAAGGAAATGCTGGCGGTGATCCCGGCGCTGCCCCAGGAATCCTGGAGTTATGGCACCACCAACGGCGGCACCACGATCAATGAAACCTGGTCATGGGGTGGAGCAAATTTCAGTGAGGGATCGCCTGATTTTCCTACCCAAAATGCCGCTGAATCCACTGCGCCCCAAATCATCAGCAGCACGTGGAGCAGCCTCCAGGATGACCCAGCCTGGGGAGCCTCCCCCACCGGCACGCGCAGTGCGGATTCATGGATCACCCAATACCAGGCCGCTTCCAGCACCACCGCCCGGCCTTACTTGAGCGTTAGCATCACCCCGGAGAGCACCCTGCGGGCGCTGCTGCTGGAAGAGGTTTCCTTCACCGTTTTCAGCCCCATCCTGGGCGGCGATCTTCTGCAACGCTTCAGCCTCACCGCCGACCGGGCCCGGGACCTTGGCGACCGCACCCACAGCCGTGGAGACGCCGCCCTGCTGCGCCAGGGAAATCCTGCCAGTTTCTCCACGATCCGTTACCGCATGTTGAATGTACTGCGCCACCTGGATGCATTGGCCATCGCCACAAAAACCCGGGCCGAGCGCACCGCCCGGGAAATTTACGCAGCCACCCCAGGCAATACCACGGATGCCCCCCTTGATGCCCTGCGCCAATATGTGAGGACTGGAGTCATCCCCACGGCGTATCGTTCCGCGGTTTCAGCCACAGACCCCCAACTCGCTACGACCTGGAATCAATTGCAAACCCTGCGCAACACCGCGCCCGTCCGTCCCCTGCAAACCCTCACGCTGCGCCGCACCGCCGCCAATGGCACCGGCCCTTGGCTCCTGACCAATCCTGCGGATAACTCCCAGCTCGCCCTGATCACGGAAATCGGGTTCCCTTATCTGGACGCATTCTTCAACCTGCCTGAGGTCGATGATGAAGTCCTGGTTACTGGCTATACCGACACCCCCACGGTGGGCGGCTATCCCAGCATTGAGGTCCTCAGCTGCAAGTGGGAGCTGAGCGAATTCGATGCTGTGGTGGATACCGATGGCGATCTGCTGGGCGATGCCTGGGAGCGCCGCTACTTCGGAAGCCTTTCCAATAACCGTCAGGACCGGCGGGATGGATCCATTTACAGCCTTGGTCAGGAATACTTTGCCGGCACCGTGCCCACGGATCCCACCAGTTCGCCTCCGGGCCCGGCCGTGGCCTTGGAGTTCAGCAATCTCCGGATGTCCGCCGGCACTGCACCCGGCGAACTTTGCGTCTGCGTGGACTGGCCGGCTGCCTATTCCCGCTTTGTCGAAATCGGCTTCCGGGACTCCACCGGCCTCTCCAGCTTCATCGAAGTCAGCGGCCTCACCCAGGAATTCCTCGCCGGCCGTTTCGCCCTCAACATCAACCCCGCCGCCGCTCCCCGCCGGTTTTTCCTGCCGTTTGTGAGATTGCGGTAGCGGTTTGACCGCCGATCCGGCGTTGTTCCGTGAGGCGCATCCTGCCGGCAGCTCATGGTTCAGGTCCGAGGATGGAAGGGGAAGTCCGTGTAGCCTTCCGCCGTCGGCGCTGACCACACCTTCATGTCTGCGGGCGGATTCCACTCCCAGCCGTGCGTGAAACGCTCCACGAGATCGGGATTGCTCAGGTAGGGACGTCCGAACGCAATGAGGTCCGCCTCGCCGGAGGCAATCGCCGCCTCCGCCGTCTCCTGCGTGTAGCCGCAATTGCCCATCAGCGGCCCGGAGAACACCGCACGGAATTCCGGCAGCGTCATCGGCTTGCCCTGCTCGTGGAACCCAAACGCCAGCCCGTCCACCACATGCAGGAACGCCAGTCCATAGGCGTTCAAGTGCGTGGCGACATACGTGAACGTTTCACGGAAATCAGGCGCACCCATGTCGTTGAAGTTTCCGTTTGGCGACAGGCGCACCGCCACACGATCCGCCGGCCAGACGGTGAGAACCGCCTCCACGATCTCCTTCAGAAAGCGATAGCGGTTCTCCACGCTTCCGCCGTAGCAATCCGTCCGCTGATTCGTCCTGGAGTCGAGGAACTGGTTGATCAGGTAGCCGTTCGCCGCGTGGATTTCCACGCCATCGAATTCGGCGGCCTTCGCCCGCTCCGCTGCCCGCCGGTAGTCCTGCACCACCGCCGAAACTTCCGCCGTCTCCAAGGCGCGCGGCGTCTCGTAGGGCTGCTTGCCGATGGGCGTGTGGATGGAGTCGCCATTGATCTTGATGGCCGAGGCCGACACCGCCGGCTTCCCGCCATGAAAGCTGCTGTGCGACGCACGCCCGCAGTGCCAGAGCTGGAGAAAGAAGGGCGTCCCGCGGGCACGAAGCGCCGTCGTGATTTTCTTCCAGCCCGCCACCTGCGCATCGTTGTAAATGCCCGGTGAATCCACCCAGCCGAAGCCCTGCTCGGAAATCGTCGTCGCCTCCGCGATGATCAGTCCCGCCGAGGCGCGCTGCGTGTAATACTCGACCATCAGGTCGTTCGGCACCCGTTCACGCCCGGCTCGGGCGCGGGTCAATGGAGCCATCACCACGCGGTTGAGGAGCGGCAGCCCGCGCAGGTCAAAGGCGGAGAGCAGATGGGGCGATGAGTTTGTTGATACAGTGTTGTTCATGAGTTCAGTTTTTTAAGGATGAGGTTGATGCGCCAGCATTGCTACAAGCTACAAGTGGTAAGTTCGACGACGAGGGCAGAGAGAAGGTTCGCAGCGGCAACACGGGACGCCGCAAGCTGGGCTTCCAACGCGTCCACCAAGGCCATCAGTTGCTCCACCTTCGCCACGATCCGCTTCTGCTCGGCAAGGGGCGGAACCATCACTTCGAGCTTCTCCATCTTCTCCTTTGTCATATGGAGCATGGAGACTCCATGACCGGCTCGCTTAATCTCCTGCGTTCTATTCTGAAGGAACCAATAGAGGTAGCCCTTGTCCAAGTCCGCATCGCTGTGCAACTCGAGCTTCCAGATGTGGTAGTGGTAGATCACCTTCGGACCCCGCCAGATGAACGGGCCAAACGAGGCCGACCACGCAAAAATCAGGTCTCCTGTTTCGCAGTACTTGTCTGATTCAAGCTCAAGATCGGAGTAATACCAGTGTTTTGAGGTGAAGAGATTGCCGACCCGGAGAACCGGCGTCCCTGCAGTAAGCAGCTCGTCCTTCGAGTACGCACGGCCATTCAGGACGGTAACGAGTTCGGCAAGGGGCACTTTCTGCCATCCATTGGGGACGTGCGTCTCGGCTTCTTCTGGCAGAGAACGTTCGGATCTACCTGCTTTCACTCGAGCAACGCGCCCGCTTCCTGCCTTCTTGGCTGCGATTCTTTCAAGCTGCTTAATCGCGGGTTCGTCATGGGCACCTTGCGCAATGAGCCTTCCCTGCACCGCCAGCTCCAGCACCAGCTCCCATCAGCCGCCAACCCATGATCCCCAAAACCGGCACGGCCATGGGATCGTTGGATTCAGAGTTCTCGCAGCGGACTGGCATGTTCAAATGGATCGCTCTACTGGCTCCACTTCCTATAACCAGCCTTCATCCACTGTCAGCAGGAATCCTCCTCATACCTTCGCAACCCTTACCGGCGGCCAAGATCCGCCCGATCCGTCCAATCCGTCCGATCCGCCCCATCCGTCAGGCCCCCTCACTTCCCCGCCCCCACCGCCCCAAGATTCCAGATCGCATGCATCTCCTCCGCTGACGGCAGCTTCGCCAGGCACACCACCCGGAACCCCAGAAACTCCATCTGTCGCGCCGCCATCGCGTGAACCGCAGGATCGTCCCCGCCTTCGCCAGCACCAGATCCATGCGACCTCGGGGCCGGTTCACAAGGGACCTGCTGCCTTCACTTGCTGGCAGTCTTCACACGGGGCGAACTGGCTTTCTTTGCTCTTCGGGCGGCGGAGCCGGGCAGTGAATTCTCCTGCGGCGGCTTCAAAAAGGTGACGGAAGGCAGCATCAATGACGGCCATGGCCCACGGGCGGTCAGGTTGCACACCATCTCCCGGGTCGCCCCGTAGAGCACTGCCGCACCATTAGTTTCCACCAGTTGGCGAGCTTTATCCTTCGGCCAGTCTGCCTCGACCTTGAAGAAGCCCACCGCATGCACTTCCCCGGTGTACGTCGCAGCCCCTTTTCCAGGTGGCAGTAGTTTCAGCCGCACGACCACCTGGTAACGGCGGCCATCCTCTACCCCTTGGCCTACCTCCACCGTAGTTTCCACCTGGTTGGAGTTCTTTGCTCCAGGCTCTGGATGAGCCACAATGGCTACATGGGTGAAAAAGTAGCGTTCAAGCTGCAGCGGCGAGGGATTCATCAGTGATGGAGAGTTGGGTTTCGGAAGAGACACGCTTGTATTTAGTGCTCTGCCAGTCGGCAGCGGGACGCGCGGGTTCCTCCTTCAGAAAGTCCATCCACATGGTCTCGGTTCCCGCCGCCTGAAGGTGGCAGCGGAATTCGCAGTCCAGCGCCATCGAGACCTTCACCATGGTGCCCAGTTCAAAATTGTTCCGCCCGCTCAGGAGCCGGGTCACGAATCCAGGCTGCACACCCAGCCTCCGCGCCAGCTCGCCCTTCTTCAGGCGCAGCGCGTGCATCCGGTTCACGATCTCCTCGGTGAATTCCAGCTTGGCCAACCCAAGGCGGTGACTGGCCGATTGCTCCACACCCTCGAAGAAGGCGGCGAATGGGTCGTCCCCGGCACCCCGGGGCTCAGCTGCTGACTTTCGGTTCGACATGTAGAAGTTCTCCTTTTCGTTTGGCTAGTTCATAGTCGGCCTTCATCCGGGCCGCGCGCTTGATTTCTTCGGGATCCGCTTTCTGACGCTTCTTCACCGTGCCGTGGGTGCAAATGATGAAGCTGCCCCCATCCTGGAAGCACAACAGCCGCAGCCCCCCTCCAGTCTTGAACTCAAAGAGCCCATCCGTTCCCGACAGATGCTTGAATTTGATCTCATTTCGTGGCGGTCCATTCCTGGCGGTGAAGTCGAGCAGTTCCCTCAACTCGCAGAACTCGTCAGGATGCTCCTTCGCTTCCTGCTCGAAAAACGCGAGCGTCGGACACTTGTCCCGATGGCGGTCATCCGCCGGGTAAGCCATTGCCCGAATGGTCAACTTTTCCCCACGGCGGATCATGAGCGTCCTTATCGGCATGTTTACTTAAAAGTAAAGGCATTTTTGAATTGGCGCGAACCCCGCCGGAACGAGGTGCTTGAATCGCGCCCACCGGACGGCTCCGCCTGCACGGACCTTCAAGCAGATCGCTCTACTGGTTCCACTTCCTATAACCAGCCTCTCCCCCCTGTCAGCCGATTTCCTCCCCATTCCTACACTCCAAGCCTCCGCCTCGCCACAAACCCTTCCCGGCACGGTAACGCGCCCCATCCGTCCGATCCGTCCGATCCGTCCAATCCACCCCATCCACCCGCCCTCACACCCCCCTCGCCCCCGGCTGGAACGCCTCATTATAAACACTCAAGAGGGCAAAACACGTGATCACTACCTCGACATCGCTTTGACCCCGCATCTCCATCACCCCGGCATCGCCTAGCATATGAAACACCCACGCCACCACATGCATCTGCTTCTGGCCCTTCAATAATCCATTGCGCACTGGGTCCACAGCCGCATCCGGATCCAGCCCCTCGCTCAGTGCGCCGAAATGCCGGCACACCTTCTCGTAATGCCTCCCCACTTCTTCCTCCGTCACCCGCGGCATCGGACGCCGCTTCAGCTCCCGATGACACAACTCCAGAAAACACGCCACCCGGACCCCAGCTTCCACCTTCGCATGACTCACCCCCGCATGCGTCATCGACAGCGCACACCGCAAAAAGTCAGGATTCGTCGCCATGATCTCATCCACCAGCGCCAGTGTCCCGCTCAGATCAATCACCGCCATCCGCTTGCACGCACGCGTCACCCCCGGCGGCACCGGCCCGGCAACCAGCGGCTCAATTCGACTGCGCTTCCTTCGCGACTTCATCCCAGCCTCCTACAACAAAACTCACCCACGCGCAAATCCCTTCACACCGCCAGCCCCCCACCCTCACTTCCCCGCACCCACCGCCCCCAGATTCCAGATCGCATGCATCTCCTCCGCTGACGGCAGCTTCGCCGGACTCACCACCCGGAACCCCAGAAACTCCGTCGCCGTGTGATACCACAGGCTCTTCGGAAGCTGCGGATCCTGCTGCTTCCATTGCGGCGTGCTTTTCCGCCGCGCCGCACTCCGGCAATCCTTCGCATCGTCGTCCCACGAACCCCCGCGCACACTCCGCGGATACAGCGTCACCGGCCGCAGAAACGGATTCTCCCTGACTCCTCCAGCCGCTTCCTTCCCGTACCAGCCCTCATCATACTGATCCAGCGTCCACTCCGCCACATTCCCGTGCATGTCGTAAAGCCCCCAAGGATTCGGCTTCTTCTTCCCCACCGGATGCGTCCCCGCCTCACTGTTATCGAAATACCACGCGTACTCCTCCAACTGCCGCGCATCATCTCCGAAATGCCACGCCGTCTTCGTCCCCGCACGCGCTGCATATTCCCACTCCGCCTCCGTCGGCAGCCGGAAAAACATCCCCGTCTGCACACTCAGCCACTGACAATACTTCAGCGCCGCATGCTCCGTCATCGAAATCACCGGATACCCCTTCGTCCCCATCCCGTACGTCACATCCGTGTACGGCGACGTCGGCCCGCTCACCGCATCAGTATCCGACGACCCTCCCACATTCCCTTTCACCGCCCCATCCTTGTAACGCGGCACCGGACTCTCCACCCACGGCAGAAACGTGTCCCACGTCGCCTCGAACTCCGACATCCAGAACGCGTCCACCATCACCTTCACCTCCGGTCCCTCGTCCTCCCGACGGTCCTTCTCCCCCGGCCCGCTCCCCATCACAAATTCCCCCGCCCGAATCGGCACCATCCTGAACTCCGCATTTCCAGAAAGCGGCACCTTCACCGTCACCACACCCATCTTCCCTCCCTCACCCTTCTCCGCACTCCGCTTCACGATCTTCTCCCGGATCCGCTTCACCAGCTCCAGATTGTCAGGATTTTTCGGCCGCCCTCGTTCCTCCCCTCCCGCCACCATTCCCGCCAGCAACACACACGCCCCCGTCAGCAACCGGCATCCATTCAGTGTCTTGGTTTTCATCCCCAAGCCCTCACTTCCCCACCCACCCCGCGCAACCGCTCCCATCCTACGCATCAATGCCAGCTCACCCGGACAAATCCAGATGCTCCGCCCGCGGCGGCACCAGTACCCCCAACTTCGCCTTCACCAATGGGCCCGCAGGTTCCCGTTTGTCAGGATCTCACCTTGTCAGGGAAAACAGCGGGCCGCCAGTTCCGGATAAGCCTGCGCCTTAAGCCGGGCCGCGCGTCTTCCATTGACCGTGCCGCGGCCGTATTCACTCTGAAGACCCCGGGTTTCGCGGGGTGCAGCATCAAGCAGTTGCCAGCGGTCAGCCCGGGTCTCCATAACCAGAGCGCGGGCTACCAGCCGGGTGCCCGAAATTTGGCCTGGAATGATGTCGCCGGCAATCGGCACCCATGTGAGGGCCGCGGTTGGCAGCGCCCGCGAGTCCGACTGAATTTCACCGAGCACCACCACTACGTGCGAGCAGCCCTGACGCGCGGCGGCAAGGCGCAGGCGGCGGCCTGCCCCGCGATCTGGGGCATCGTTTTCGGTTTCCGCCCGTTGTCCGTCCCAGAGCACGGGATCGCAGAACGGACGGAACGCGGCGACAAGTTCCGCATCGGGCTGATACGCACCGCTTTGGACAAGCAGAATGCGGGCACCACGCGCCGGCAGCGTGCCCCGGCGGTCCGTGGCCGCAGCAATCGCGGCCTCGCCAGTGTTGCGATCATCGATGCCGGTCAAAGAATGCAGGTCGAGATCGCTCCCGTGACCTCGGCCATTCGGATCGGATAGAGATGTGGTGACGCAGGAGGCCAGCGAAAGGGCAAAGGCGATCGGGATGATGTGGAAGGCGGATGGTCTCATTCTCCTGCAGGCTGCCCCGCCGTGACCGGGCGCGCGCATTGATTCCGTCAATGGCAGCGTTGACACAGTCGATGGCACTAGCCTCGACAATGCACGGCCACTGCAAAAAGCGGGACAGCAACCAATCACTCGAGAGCAGGCGCCCGCTCACCCGAACAAATCCAGATGCTCCGCCCGCGGCGGCACCGGAGCCCCCACTTTCTCGTATGCCGCCGGCATCGCCACCCGACCCCGCGGGGTCCGCTTGATGAACCCTCTCATAATCAGATAGGGCTCGTTCACTTCCTCAATCGTCGTCGTGTCCTCACCAACCACCACCGCCACACTGCTCAACCCCACCGGCCCGCCGTCGAACTTGTAAACCATCGCCTCCAGAATCCGCTTGTCCATCTCGTCCAATCCGTCCGCATCAATCTCTATCAACTGCAGCGCCGCATCCGCCACCGCCGCCGTGATCACATTGTCCGCCCTCACCTGCGCATAATCCCTCACATATCTCAACAGCATGTTCGCCACCCGCGGTGTCCCCCGCGCCCGCGACGCAATCTCCTCCGCCCCCTCCGCCTCGATCTGAATCCCGATCAACCCCGCCGACCTCATGATGATCCCCGCCAG
>CANHUG010000024.1 GCA_947462995.1 Verrucomicrobiales bacterium
GGTGGCGCACCGTGCGGAGGTGGCGAATGCGACGGGGTTGGGGGATGTGGGTGGGCAGTGCAATGGAGGGATCATGATCAAGCGGAAGCGGTTTGCGCCGCTGACGGTGGAGCAGTTGCCGGTGCGTGGTCAGACCCTGCACGTGGGGATTTTCGGGCCGATTCTGACGAGCAGTGTGATCAACAGCCGGGAGAAGTTGGAGAGGATCAACCGGGCGGGGCATGCAGCGATGGCGGAGATCGGTGAGATCGGGGAGGCGCTGGACATGGATTGGCTGCTGAGGATTTCGCGGCGGTTTGCGGAGGAGAGCGGGTTGCTGACGAGCGAGCGGTTGATGGAGGCGATGGGCGCGGCGGAGGCGGGGGGATATGCGGCGAGCATGGTGATGCTGGGTGAGGCGCTGGTGGCGACGGGGCCGTTTCCGGGGAGTCGGTCTGTGGAGATTCTTTATGGAGGCGTGCGGGTGGAGCGGTGAGCGGGCGAGAGGAGGGAGTTATGAGAGCGAGTGAGGCGGTGCTGCGGATTGATCCTGAGGGGCGGCTGTGCTGGGAGCGGGGGGCGGTGGTGGAGGGTTGGGTGGAGGTGCGGCGTCGGGAGGTGGAGGCGGCGTTCGGGGTGAGTGAGGCGGATGGATTGCTGGCGCTGGCGGGGTTGGCGGGTGAAGGGGAGTTGCCGGTGGAAGTGCGGTGGTGGCGTGGGTTAGGGCGGCGGTTTCTGACGAAGGCGTGTCATTTGCCGGGGTTGGCGGAAGGATCGGGATGGGGCGAGGGAGTGCCGGTGCCGGGCGGAGAGGAATTGGCGGGAATGGTGGCGACGGCTCCGGCGGTTGGGGGGATGGAGTATCTGAGTGCGGGGCTGCTGGCGGAGAAGTGGGCTGGGATGAATCGGGCGATGGGTGAGCGGAGTGCGGGGAAGGACGTGGCGGCGGTGCTGGCGGCGATTCATCCGGGGTGGCGGATGGTGGGACGGGTGACGCTGCACCTAGCGGAAAACCGGAAGGATGCGGAGCGGCCGTTTGCGTTTCTGGCGACGGCGGCGCGGGGGATGGATGGGGAGGGGAAGACCCAGTATGTGCCGCTGGGGCAGGCGTTGAAGGATGCGGCGGCGGCTGAGGACAAGGGAGCGCTGCAGACATTGCTAGGACCGCTGGACCGGGCGGCGGCGGCGAGCGGGTGGTTGCGGGAGATGGTGGAGAGCCGCCGGGTGTTTCAGGTGCTGGCGTGGACGGCGGAGGAAGCGTGGGAGTTTCTGCGGGAGATTCCGAGGTTTGAGGAGACTGGATTGATGGTGCGGGTGCCGGACTGGTGGTCGGGCGGGCGCGGGCGGACGCGGGTGGTGGCGCAGGTGACGGTGGAGAGCGGGGGGCGGCGCGGGGGGATGGGGGAGGAAGCGGTGCTGCGGTTTGATGTGAGGGCGGCGGCGGGCGGGGCGGTGCTGACGGAGGCGGAGCTGGAGCGGATCATGAGCAGCGAGGCGCCGTTAGTTTCGCTGAAGGGGCAGTGGGTGGAAGTCGACCGGAAGAAGCTGCGGGAGGCGATGGAGCGGTGGCAGATGGCGGCGGCGGCGAATGCGCGGGGGATTCCTTTTCATGTGGGGATGCGGATGTTGTCGGGGCTGGGTGGTGGGTTGCCGAGCTTGCCTGCGGAGGAGGAAGGCGGTTGGAGCGAGACGGTAGCGGGAGGTGAGTTGGAGGCGCGGCTGGAGGGGTTGCGGGGGTTGAGGGATGCTGGGAAGATGGAGTTGCCGGAGGTGCCGGGGTTGCTGGCGGAGTTGCGGAGTTATCAGCGTGCGGGGACGGCGTGGGTGCGGCAGTTGACGGGTGCGGGGATGGGGGCGTGTCTGGCGGACGACATGGGGTTGGGGAAGACCTTGCAGGTGATTGCGTGGCTGCTGCTGCGGCGGGCGGAATGGCCGGAAGGGAAGGTGAGGGTTCCTTCGCTGCTGGTGGTGCCGGCATCGTTGCTAGGAAACTGGACGCGGGAGATCCGGAAGTTTGCGCCGGGGCTGGGGTATGTGGTGGGGCACCGGTCGGCGATGGAGGGCGCGGAGTGGCGGCGGTTCAACGAGGGGACGCATGGGGTGCTGCGGAGCGGGGAATTGGTGATCACGACGTACACGGTCCTGACAAGGATTGAGGCGCTGGCCGGGGTGGAATGGGACGCGGTGATTCTGGATGAAGCGCAGGCGGTGAAGAATCCGGGGACGGCGCAGGCGCGGGCGGTGAAATCGCTGATGGCGGGATGCCGGGTGGCGCTGACGGGGACGCCAGTGGAGAACCGGCTAACGGATTTGTGGAGCCTGTTTGATTTTCTGAATCCCGGGCTGCTGGGGAGTGCGGCGGATTTCGGGGCGCTGACGAAAAGATTGGAGAAGCACCCGGAGGGCATGGCTCCGCTGCGGCGACTGGTGCAGCCGTTCATTCTGAGGCGGATGAAGACGGATCCGGGGATTGCGCCGGAGTTGCCGGCGAAGACGGAGATGCCGTCGTGGTGTCTGCTGAGCAGGAGGCAGGTGGTGCTTTATCAGAGGGCGGTGAATGCGATGGCGAAGGAGTTGGCTGCGGCGGACGATCCGGTGCAGCGGCAGGGGGTGGTGCTAGGGTCGCTGCTGCGGCTGAAGCAGATCTGCAATCACCCGAGCCTGTTCAGCGGGGATGCGGTGTATGATGCGGCGGACAGCGGGAAGTTCGGGCGGCTTGCGGAGATTTGTCAGGAGATTGCGTCGCGCGGGGAGAGAGTGCTGGTGTTCACGCAATTCCGGGAGATGACGGGGCCGCTGGCGGCGCATCTGGAGTCGGTCTGGGGCGTGCCTGGGCTGGTGCTGCATGGCGGGACGCCGGTAGTGCAGCGGCAGCAGCTTGTGGAGCGGTTTCAGGCGGCTGGGGGGCCGCCGTTTTTTGTGATCAGTGTGAAGGCCGGGGGTACTGGGTTGACACTGACGGCGGCGTCGCATGTGATTCATTTTGACCGCTGGTGGAATCCTGCGGTGGAGGATCAGGCGACGGACCGTGCGTACCGGATCGGACAGAGCCGGCCGGTGATGGTGCACAAGTTCATCTGCGAGGGGACGCTAGAGGAGCGGATTGACTTTCTGATTCGGGACAAGAAGCGTCTGGCGACGGAGGTGCTGGAGGATCGGGATGGATCGGCGGGGATGCTGCTGGCGATGAGTGACGAGGAGTTGCTGGGGATGGTGCAGTTGCAGCGGCGGGAGGAGTGAACAAGTGCGGTAAAAACGAACATGCGGGGTTGCGAAATATGGGAAGGCAGGGATTGGTGAGGCATGAGCCCTGGTCCGGGTGTGCCCGGTCATGATGATCTGATCAAGAAACTGCTGCAGCAGCCGCGACTGCTGCGGGAGTTCTGTCGGGCGTTTCTTCCTGGGCTGGAGAAGTTTGCGAGCCTTGAGGAGATTGAGTATCTGGACAAGGAGCACCCTGGAACCAAGCATCGGCCGCGGCGGAGCGGGGATCTGCTGATCCGGCTGCGGGGCCGGGATGGCGAGGTGGGGTTTCTGGTGCACATTGAGAGCCAAAGTCGCCCTGAGGGGGCGATGATTGAGCGGGTGGTGGAGTATGCGATGAGGGACTGCATCCGATATGGAATGAAGGTGCTGCCGGTGGTGCTGCTGACGTATGCGAAGCCGGCGGTCCCTGTGCGGAATGAGCTACACTGGGATTTCGGGGAGCTTGCGAGTGTGCGGTTCCGGTGTCCGGTTGTACAGTTCAGCGGCATGGATCCCGAGCCTTTTCTACGGAGCCGGAACGTGGCGGCGCTGGCGATGACGTCGTTGATGAAGCTGACGCCGGAGGAGCAGGTGCGCGCGATATTGGAGACTCTTGCGGAGTCGGTGCGGCAGCAACTGTCCGCGGATGACACCGAAGCGGTGATGGAGTTTATCCAGCACTATGCTCCGCTGGAGGAATCGCAGGCCTTGCAGATTGAGGCAACCATGGATAGGATGATCAGCAACGAACCCGAACTTGCCGCTATGCCAAAACTCGTGAATCCATTCATCCAGATCGGACGCATCCATGGTCGGCAGGAGGGTCGGCAGGAGGGTCGGCAGGAGGGCAGGCAGGAGGGTCGGCAGGAGGGTCGGCAGGAGGGTCGGCAGGAGGGATTGGTGCAGATTGTTTCGAGGTTGGTGGGGCGGAAGTTTCCGGGGGAGGCGGGGGAGTTGGTGCGGTTGGTGGCTGGGCTTGATGAGGAGCGGTTGCTGGCGTTTGGCGAGGCGCTGCTGGGGATGGAGACGGCGGAGGAGTGCCGGCGTTGGCTGGAGCGGGAGAGGGTAATGAAAAGCTAGCGTCCGAGTGGTTCGGCGAGTGGTGTGCGGGTCAGGCGTCGAGGGAGTCGACGATGGTTTTGGCGTGGAGGAGGAGGATGCCGGTGATGTCGTCGGCGGATTGTTCGCGTTCGAGTTCACCCTGCATGATGTCGTGGATGAGAGCGCTGAAGAGAGGCCATTGGCGGTAGCCGCGGGTGAAGTGCCGAGCGGAATCGAGGAGGGATTTGTCGGACGAGTTCTGGAGCCATGCGGCGTCGAGTTGATTGCGGGCGAGGGCGGCGGCGACGGCGGAGGCTGGGATGGGGTGGTCGCTGCGGCCGGCGCGGCGGAAGGCGAGCCATGCCCATGTGCCGTAGAGGAGGAGGAAGCCGCGATCGTCGACGGTGCTGATGGAGGATTCGGCGCGGGCGAGAAGGTCTGCGAGGTGAGGTTGTTCGCGGATGAAGGCGTCGACGAGGGTTTCGGCGTGTTCGTCGGAGGAGTTGTAGAGATCGTGCCATGCGTCCTGGACGGCGGCGGCGGAGACGGACTGCATGGTGGGGACGATCAGCGGGGAGCGGGTGAGGGCAAGGGGAGTGGTGACGTGTGGGTCAGGGGGATCTGGCGGGCATGGGGGAGTAGGTGGGAGGGTTCTGGAAGAGGTGGGCGGCTTTGCCTGAGAGCCAGAGGTAGTGGTCGCCGGGGACATCTGGTTCAGCGACGAACTGTGCGGGACTGGAGGGAGGGTCCTGACGGATTTTCATGATGGCGGTGCCTTCGTCGAGTTCGTCGAACATGGCGACGTAGACGGCGTCTGCGCCGGCGTTCCGGTAGGAGCGGAATTGTTCCCAGAGGAAGCGGCCGCCGAGTCTGGGGATGGCGTTGAGGGGTTCGGAGCGGTTTCTTGAGGCGGAGAGATTGTGCCAGCTGAAGCCGGGGAAGGCGACGGGGAGGAAGGAGATGTTGCGGGCGCGGCACCATGCGATGTCGGCTTTGGTGATGGTGGCGGCGTGGCGAGCGGCGGCATCCGGGGAGTTGAAGCGGCCGACATTCCATGGGCTGATGACGTCGGCGGAGGCGGCGATGGTGAGGAATTCTGGATCGGCGATGGTGTCGCGGTCGAGTGTGCGCCAGTAGGCGGGGACGCCTAGCATGACGGAGCATCGGGCGTGGTTTTTGAAGAAGTCGATGAGGAGCCGCCATTGATCGAGCATGGGGGGGCGGTCGTTGAAGCCGCAGCCCCAGAGTGCGACGAGAGGTTTGTCGAGGTGGCGGAGGAGAGCCGGGTTTTTGGAAGCGTCGGAGAGGTGGAATTGCTGATCGAGGTGATTCCAGTCGTTGATGACGGTGGTGGCGGCGTCTTTGGTGAGGCCGGAGAGGTCGTACATGAGCGTCCATGAGCGGCCGGTGGAGGCGGCGGCGGAGCGGACCTGATTGAGGATGGCGTCCTGGGGTTTGCGGAGGTGTTCGGAGCGGGTGGTACTGGCGAAGCGCTGGAGGAAGATCCCGTCGATGCCGTAGTCGCGCATCCATTGGAAGTGGAGCTGGATGACGGCTGGGGTGGTGGAGGAGAAGACCTCGGCGGGAGAGCCGTCCGGGTGGCGGAAGGGAGTGGCGACGCGTGCTGCGGGAGGCAGTTCGCGGACATCGGGCCA
Organism: Verrucomicrobiales bacterium; assembly: GCA_947462995.1. GTDB lineage: Bacteria > Verrucomicrobiota > Verrucomicrobiia > Verrucomicrobiales > V1-33 > V1-33. The sequence continues at coordinate 5,922 of CANHUG010000024.1, forward strand.
GAGGTCGATGTGGCAGTGGTCTGGGGTGAAGGTGGCGGATGGGGAGTAGTGCTGCCAGGTGGAGTTGGTGCCGTCCGAGGGGGTTCGGAACCAGCCCTGGTAGCCAGCGAAGACCTTGCCGGCGAGCCCGGGGGCTGCGGCAGCGGGGAGAGAGAGGATGAGGGCGAGGAGGAGACGTGCGATCATGGGTGCAGCTGAACCGAGAGGCGGAAGAGCTGTGGGGATGTGGTGTTAGGCAGTGGGAGTGCGGATTCGATGATGCCGTTGCCGAGATCGGAGCGAGTGGTGGGGGTTCCGGCGACTGGGGTCCATGAGGAGAGGTCGCTGGAAGATTGGACGGAGTAGGTGAGGTCGGTGGCGGACGAGAGCTGGCGGAAGATAAATTGGAGTGCGGGTGCGTCGTTGATGAGGAATGGCGAGGCGGGAGGGGCGGGATCCGAAGGGGTGAGACCGGAGGCGTAGCGGAGCAGATTGGGGATTCCTTCGCCGGAGGAGTCGGCGGAGGGGCCGCTGATTGCGGGGTTGGCGAGGGCTTCCGGGGAGAAGTGGGAGTGGCGCCAGAGGTTGAATTCGGTGAGGGGCGGGCCGCCGGGGTTGCCGGGGCTGCCGCTGATGCCGCCGAGGGCCCATGCGGCGGCGGTTGGCGCGGCTGGGTTGGCGGGGTTGCGGAGGACGAGCGAGTGACCGGCGCCGTCTGAGGAGGGGGCCCATGCGTCGTCGTAGGAGATGGATTGGATGATGGTGCCTGCGGCGTCGACGAGGGTGATGGTTTCGCCGGCGTTGCTGAGATTATCCGGGGCGTAGGGACCGGCTGGGGTGGTGGCTGGGCCGTAGCGAGCGGAGAAGGCGGCGGGGTTGCGTGCGAGGGCGATGCGAGCGCCTGCGGGGAGGAGAGTGCTGGGCACGAAAGCGAAGCGGATGCCGTCGGTGAACTGGACGCCGGTGAGGTCGAGGGATTCGGTGCCGGTGTTGAGGAGTTCGATGAATTCGAAGTCGTCGTTATCGGAGGTGGCGGCTAGTTCTGCGGGGGAGACGGGAGGGGCGGGGTTGTAGTGGATTTCGGCGATGCGGAGGAAATCTCTGGCGAGCGGAGCGGGGAGGGAGTCGGTGATGGTGAGGCTGACGGAGCCGAGGAGCGTGCCGTCGCGGTTGAAGGCGTCGAGAGTGATGGCGTTAGGGCCGGAGACGAGCGGCAGGTCGGCGGACCATGTGGTGGTGCCGGTCCAGCGGAAGGCGAGAGGGACGGCGCTGTTGCGGCGGCGGATGGAGGCGATGTCGAGCCAGCCGGTGCCTGCGAGGGATGTGGAGTGAGCGGCGACGGAGAAGTCTGCGCCGCCGTTAGTGGTGACGGCGAACGGGACGGAGGCGGGGAGCTGGGAGAGGGCGAACGTGCGGCGGGCGGCGAGCCAGTCGACGGACGCGGAGTAGTTGTGGCTGGTGACGCTGCCGTAGTGGGTGAGCCATGACTGGACGTAGGCGGGGTCGAGGGCGGTGAGGCAGAGGTCGCGGACGTGGGCGAGGTAGGCGCGGTTGTTGGCTGGGAGGAGCGTCAGCTTGCGGAGATTGTTATTGGTTAGATTGAGGGCGGCGGTGGTGCCTTTGTTGAGGAGAAAGTCCATGTCCCATGGGAGGAGGATGGCTTTGCCGGTGGTGGGCACGAAGAACCGTGCGTTGTGGGGGAAGCCGCCGGTGAACCATGAGTCGTCGACGCCGAGGAGATTGACGAGGGCGGTGGTGCGCATCCACTGATCGGTGTCGATGCGGCGATTGGTTTCTGTTTCGAAGGCGGTGCCGGTGAGGGCCATGGACTGGCAGATCCCGATGAGGGGGGCGTAGTCGTCGCGTTCCTTGCCGACGCGGATGTCGTAGAAGCCGCGGTAGTGTTCCTTGTCCGGGCCGAGGTCTGTTAGGTCGGTCTGGTGGTGGGTGAAGGGCGTGGGGTTTTTGAAGCTTTCGGGGTTCCCGTCGGTGGTGGTGGTGGGTTCGTAGGTGCCGTCGAAGTTGAAGACGGAGCCTTCGGTGTCGAACTGATCGCGGGCGAAGGAAACGTTGTAGCCGTTGAGCTGGAGGATGCAGGTGCCGGAGTAGGTGGTGGTGGGGCCGACGAGGTGGGCGAGGTCGTCGCGGGTGCAGGGGAGACCGGCGCGGTGGAAGAGGTGTTTGGCGTAGATTTCGTCAGGGCGGCGATTGGCTGGGGCTCGGCCGGAGCGGTCGAAGCCGACGCTTTCGTAGATGCCGAGGTAAGGTTGGTCCGGGTTGAGGTCGATGTTGAAGCCCTGGTAGTCAGTGCCGTCGCGGGAGCGGCCTGCGGCGCTGCCCTGGAGGCGGATGCCGACGTTATAGAAGACATCGGAGCCGCCGACGATGAGCGTGGCACCGGTGGTGGCGTTGCTGAGGAGGTTCAGGGTTGAGAGCATGGCGGAGGAGTCGGCCGCCTGCATGAGGACGCGGAATTCGCGGGCGTTGGTGGTGGCGCGCTGGCCGTCGTCAGTCAGGAAGAGGGCGCGGGCGGCGGGGCCTGCGGCGGGGAGGAAGGAAATGGTGTTGGCGAGATTGCGAGCGGAGACGTGGAACTGGACGATGGTGCCTGCGGGTTGGGGAGGGATGGAGGCGGACCATGAGGAGCCGGAAGCGGTCATGGGGACCTCGGTGAAGTCGGCGTTGGTGCGGTAGTGTAGAGTGAGGCTGGCGATGCCGCGGGGGTCTGCGGCGTCGACGCGGATGGTGGCGGACTGGCCTGGGGCTGGGAGGACGGGTTCGTGGCGGAGATTGGAGAGGGCTGGGCCTGCGATAGCGGCTTTGGGGTTGGCAGCGCCTGGGGAGCCGAGTTGTGAGGGGATGGGGAGGTCGATGATTCTGGCGATGCGGGAGTAGTAGCTGCGGATGCTGACTTTGGGGCAGCCGCTGATCCAGCGAGCGCGGAAGGAGACCTGATAGGTCTGGGCGTTGACGAGGGCCGTGTTGCCGACGTAGGTGGATTCGGCGTGGTTGTGGTTGGTTTCTGCGGGGCCGGTGGCGGCGAGGCGGAGGACACTGCCGTTGGGGCCGTCTGTGATGATGGAGCTGCCGGCGTGATTGCCGAGGAGACGCCATGAGGCGGTGGAGTCGAAGGAGCTGTTGCGGACGAGTTCCTGGGCGGCGCCGTCGGGGTCGCGGGTGACGCGGAGGTCGTCGATGAGACAGACACCGGCGTCGAGGAGACCGAGGCGGAGTTCGTTCCAGAAGGAGGGCCCGACTTGCTGGAGGGAGGCCATGCGATAGGAGAAGGTTTGCATGGAGCTGCGGGAGGATTCGTCGCTGGCGGTCCATGCGGAGGGATGGTTGTTATCGGCGTCTGGGTCGATGAGTTCGAGGGTGGCACCGCCGCCGTCTGCGAGGGCTGGCCATTGGCCGCCGGTGGCGTAGGAGACCTCGTCGGCGGGGTTTCCGGCGGCGTCTTTGAGGAGGATGCGTTCGCCGCTGTTGCTGAGGTTGCCTGAGAAGTTGCCGAGGATGGAGATGCCGGGCCATTTGGCGGTGAGGGCAGTGGCGTCGCGGGCGACGACGAGGCGAGCGCCGGGTTGGAGGATGGTGGCAGGGGGGAAGGAGAAGGAGACGGCGTCGTCGAGTTGCCAGCCGGAGAGGTCGACTGGGGCGGCGCTGCGGTTGAGGAGTTCGATCCATTCCTCGCTGGAGCCTGGGAAGTTGTACATGATCTCGCTGATGACGATGGCGTCGGAGAGTGAGAACGTGTTAGGCGAGCCGAAAGAAGGGGCGGACGGTGCGAGCATGCGGCCGAGGGGGTCGCGCGCTCTGGTGGTGGAGCGGATGGTGACGGCGTCGGCGAGGCCGGAGCGGTCAGGGGGGAAGAGGAAGAGGTGGACGCCGAGGGCTGGGCGGAAGCCGAGCTGGGATTGATCGAGGACTAGGGATTCGCCAGGGGCGAGGGAGAGGGCTGGGAGGGAGAAGCCTGCGAGCGGGGAGTTGCTGTCGGCGAGGATCCAGGCGGAGATGTCGACGGGGGAAGCGCCGGTGTTGGTGAGTTCGGATTTCCAGATGGGGTCCGATGCTCCGGAGATTTCGGTGATGCGGAGGGTGGAGGCGGCGGGGGGCTGGATGATGAAGCGGGAGTCGAGGGAAGCGCCCCAGACGACGTCAGGGGGTTGGGGGCCATAGATCTCGAGTTCGTCGATGCAGGCACCGGAGCCGACGCCACTGCCTGGGGTGATGATGCGGATGCCGGAGGCGGAGACGGTGGGGAACTCGATGAGGTGGCGGAGGGCAGGGGAGCCTAGCGAGGCGTCGACGACGAGCGTGCCGATGGTGGTCCATGCGGCGTCGGGGGTGGAGTTGGTGGGGTTGAGGGTGGTGGTGAACTGGATGGTGTAGAGGCCCTCGGCGCGGTCAGCGAAGCTGCCGGTGTTGTCGCGGCCGAAGGCGATGCGGGCGATGGGGCGGAGGGAAGGGAAGGCGATGCCGGCGAAGGAATTGGTGGAGTTGCCGATCCATGAGTTGGGGTTGCCGTAGAGCCCGTCGTTGAGGCCGCGGATGGTGTGGGTGGGGGCGAATGAGCCGTTGCCGACGACATCTTTGGCGAAGGCGGTGGCGGAGAGGGCCATGTTGGCTGGGGATGCCATGGTGCCGCCGGTGTTCATGAGTTTGAAGACCGGGGCGGGCGGGGCGATGGTGGGGCCGGCTTCGAGTTCGTCGATGCAGCTGCCGTCGGTGAAGCTATTGCCTGGGCAGCGGAGGCGGATGCCGGTGGCTTCGACTGGGGTGAAATTATAGACGCGGCGGATGGAGAAGGCGGAGGTGTTGGAGGGGTAGGTGACCGAGCCGATGGTGGTCCATGCGGTGTTTGGGGTGGAGGCGTTGGGATTGGGGACGGTGGTGTATTCGAGGGTGTAGGTACCGGCGCAGCGGTCGGTGAACTGTCCGGTGTTGTCGCGGCCCCATGCGACGCTGCCGAGGGTGACTGGGGTGGTGCCGAAGCTGATGCCGCAGAAGGAGTTGAGGGAATTGCCGATCCACGAGGAGGCGTTGCCGTAGGTGCCGTTGTTGAGACCGGCGATGGAGTGGGTGGGTGCGGCTGGGATGACGTCTCTGGCGAAGGCGGTGGCTCCAGCGCGGCGCGAGAAGTTAGTGGCCATGATGGGGCCGCCGGTCTGGACGAGCGTGAGGCCGGTGGAGGCGGCTGAGGGGACGATGAGACGGCCGGCCTGGTGGACTTCCGTGCTTATGGTGTTAGGGCCGGTGCGGAGAACGGAGGAAGGGATGGTGAGGGTGCGGGGTTCGGCGTTGCCGGTTTCCGAGGTGGCGGCGGTGGAGGCGGCGATGGTGGTGGCGGGCATGCCGGGGCGGCCGACTTCGGTGCCGTTGACGTAGATGACGGCTCCGTCGTCGGCGAGCAGTTCGAGGGAGAACTGGGAGGCGGCGGGGTCGCCGGTGATGGTGAAGGATTTCTGGAAGTAGTAGGTGCCAGTGGGGTGGGTGCCTGGGCTGGAGAGGGAGGTGGCGATGGGAGTGGCGAAGGTGGCGTCTGAGAAGCCGAGGAGGCCGGGGCCTTCGAGCCAGCCGTCGGTGCCAGGGGAGGATTCGGACGATTGCCAGCCTTGGGGGAGACCGGGGCTGTTGTCGAGGTAGCGCCATGAGGAGGCGAGCGGGAAGAGATTGACGGGTGGTGCGAAGCGTGGGGCTTCGTTGGGGGTGCCTGGGGTGCCGCCGGACTGGCGGGAGACGGCCCATGCGGCGGGTTGGCCGCCGGGGAGGTGACCGTCGCGGCGGGAGAGTGTGCTGCCGGAGCCGTCGGGGCCGACGGGCCATGAGCCGGAGTCGTTGTAGGAGACCTCGTCCATGAGACGGCCGGAGAGATCGCGGAGTCGGAGGGATTCGCCGGCGTTGCTGAGGTTGCCGGACCATGGGCCGAGGACGCCGGTGATGCCTGAAGCGGACTGGAGAGCGGCGGGGTTGCTGGAGAGGACGAGGAAGCCGCCGGCTTTGATGACGGTGCCTGTGGGGAAGGTGAAGTTAACGCCGCCGGTGAGACGCCAGCCGGTGAGATCGACGTCGATGCTGAGGCGGTTGCGGAGTTCGATCCATTCCGGGTCGGTGGGGGCGGCCGGGTGGTATTGGATTTCGTTGATGACGGCGGCGGCCTCGAGGGCGACGGCACGGGGGATCACGAGGGGGATGGCGAGGGAGGCCGCGAGAACGACCGAGAGCAAAGGGGAGGGGGGAGTCATGGGGGACTTGAATGGGGGACTTGAATGGGGGACTTGAGGGCATGGTGAGGGAAGTGGGGGGGCGATGTAAATCACCAACTGCGGAGGGCGAGGAGAGGAGAAAGGGTGTCCGGAGGCGGGGGAGACGGCAGGGTGGGGGGCGCGAAGGGAGCGGTGAGAAGCGTTGGGCTTGCGCTTGCGCGGGGGTGGCGAGCCCGGCATGAATCCTTGCAAAACACGCAATCATGAAAGCACTTCTGTTTCTCGTTTTTGGCGCGCTCGCGTTCTGGGGCGGCTGGACGTATTATCCGAGCCTGAAGGAGGCAGCGGAGAAGGCGAAGGCTGAGCATGCGGCGCAGTTGGCGCGGATGGCGGGGAAGGAGCGGAGCAAACTGCTGATGGAAGGGAAGATTGATCCGGTGACGGGGCGTGGGCGAGCGGCGGAGATGTTTGCGGCGCTGGGGAAGAAGCCGGAGGATGGCGAGGTGAAGGCTGGAGGGCCGATGCCGCCGCCGCCGTTGCCGGGAGCGGGAGCGGGTGGGGCAGGGAGTGCGGTGGCGACGGCTCCGGCGGTGCCTGTGTCGAAGGATGAGATGGAGATGCGTTATCCGATGCCGCAGTTTAAGGGGATTGAGGAGATCACGAAGGAGTGGACGAGTGTGCCGTCGCGGGCGTTTCCGCGGAAGGTGAAGACGAAGGTGCCGGTGATGTTTGATGTGGCGGCTGGGAAGGTGGAATTGCCTGCGGGGTCTGATGCGCGGGCGGTGGCGATGACGCAGGGGATGTTGATTCTGATGAAGGAGGGGGATGATACGGCGAGGACGATGGTGCCGCTGGCGAACACGGACCTGAAGGAGACCCTGACAAGTCTTTACGAGAAGTTCAAGGAGTACAAACGGAACACGGTGATCAAGCAGCGTGAGCATGCGCGGACGGTGAAAGCGAATGCGAACGGGGCGACGGAGGATCAGATGAAGCTGGCGGGGCCGAAGCCGAAGCAGGATGGTGGCGGGGTGGTGGGATTGATGCTGGACAGCCTGCGGGCGTCGAAGTTCACGGAGTTGAAGGAATCGGCGATCACGTCGTGGGGCGAGGTGAATTTCGAGATGATTGACGGGAAGCCGTACTGGACTGGAACGGTGCAGTGCATGGTGGAGAATGCGATTTTCGGGCCGCAGCCGACGGAGGTGATGGCTTTGATTCGGAATGACAAAGTGGAGAAGTGGATTTATTCCGGGTCGCGGGAGGATGTGCAGTGAGCGCAGGGAGATTTCTGCGCTTTCGGAGTGCTGGTGAGCGTGCAGGAGGGGAGGTATGCTGACGATACCGGAGGGCCCGTTTGAGGCTTATATTTTTGATTGTGACGGGACCCTTGTGGACTCGATGCCGCTGCATCTTGATGCGTGGAGAGCGGCACTGGAGAAGCACGGGTTTGATCCGGCGGCGTTTACTTATGAGATGCATCATCGCTATGCGGGGATGCCCGGGGTGGCGATTGTGAGGGATTTGAATGAACGGTTCGGGAGTGCGCTGGATGCGGCGGCGGTGGAGGCGGACAAGGTGGTGTGGTATCTGGCGCATCATGGGCAGGTGCGGGGGATTGAGCCGGTCGTGGCGGTGGCGCGGGCGGGGCGCGGGGTATTGCCGATGGCGGTGGCGTCGGGGAGTGATGCTGGGATTGTGAGGGATTCGCTGAAGGCGATAGGAATTCTTGACTGGTTTGAGACGGTGATCACGCCGGTGGATGTGGCGCGTGGGAAGCCAGCGCCGGACATGTTTCTGCTGGCGGCGGAGCGGATGGGGGTGGATCCGGCGAAGTGCCTGGTGTTTGAGGACGGGCAGTTGGGGATTGAGGCGGCGAAGGCTGCGGGGATGGCGTGGGTGTATGTGCCGACTGATTTATCTGCGGGCTGAGTGGGTGCATGAAGCTGACGTATCCTGCTGAATTGCCGATCACGTCGCGCCGCGGTGAGATTGTGGAGGCGTTGCGGCGGCATCAGGTGATTGTGGTGGCGGGGGAGACGGGGAGCGGGAAGACGACGCAGTTGCCGAAGATGTGTCTGGAGGCGGGGTTGGCGGAGCGCGGGAAGATAGGGTGCACGCAGCCGCGGCGGGTGGCGGCGATGAGTATTTCGCGTCGGGTGGCGTCGGAACTCGATGTGGTGTGGGGCCGGGAGGTGGGATGCAGGATGCGGTTCAGCGATGATACGTCGCGGGAGACGGTCTTGAAGTTCATGACGGACGGGATTCTGCTGGCGGAGATCCAGGGGGACCGGGAGTTGCGAGCGTACAGTGCGATCATCATTGACGAGGCGCACGAGCGGTCGCTGAATATTGATTTTCTGCTAGGTCATCTGAAGAACCTGCTGGTGCGGAGGCCGGAGCTGAAGCTGATCATCACGTCGGCGACGATTGATACGGGGGCGTTTTCTGCGGCGTTCGGGGATGCGCCGGTGATTGAGGTGTCGGGTCGGACGTGGCCGGTGGAGATCCGTTATGAACCGCCGATGGATGATGACGGGGAAGGCGGGTGGCTGCATGGGGCGATTCGGGCGGTGGAGGATGCGGTGACGGAGCCGGAGAGCGGGGATGTGCTGGTGTTTCTGCCGACGGAGCGGGACATTCGGGATGCGCTGGATGTGCTGACGGGGCGGCTAGGGCCGGGGTTTGAGGTGTTGCCGTTGTACGGGCGGATGGCGGGAGCGGATCAGCAGCGGGTGTTCAATCCGGGGGTGAGGCGGCGGGTGATATTGGCGACGAATATCGCGGAGACCTCGCTGACGCTGCCGAGGATTCGGAGGGTGATTGATGCGGGTTTGGCGCGGATCAGCCGGTACCAGCCGAGGACGAGGACGCGGCGGTTGCCGGTGGAACCGGTGGCGCAGAGCAGTGCGAATCAGCGGGCGGGTCGGGCGGGTCGGGTGGAGGCGGGGGTGTGCATCCGGTTGTACAGTGAGGAGGATTTTCTGAAGCGGCCGTTGTTTGCGGTGCCGGAGATTCAGCGGGCGAATCTGGCGGAGGTGATTCTGCGGATGAAGGCGTTCCGGCTGGGGGAGGTGGAGACCTTTCCGTTTCTGAATCCGCCGGCGGGGGCGGCGATTCGAGCGGGGTATGGACTGCTGCATGAGTTAGGCGCGCTGGACGAGGAGAATCAGCTGCTGCCGGCGGGGCGGGAGCTGGCGCGGTTGCCGCTGGATCCGGTGCTGGGTCGGATGCTGCTGGAGGCGCGGCATGAGCGCGTGCTGCCGGAGCTGCTGGTGATTGCGGCGGGGTTGAGCATCCCTGATCCAAGGGAGCGGCCGGACGATGCGAAGGAGATGGCGGCGGCGGCGCACCGTGCGTTCGGGGTGCCGGGGTCGGATTTTCTGTCGTTGTTGAGGATGTGGATGGCGGCGCCGCCGCCTGGTGGGAGCGGGAATGCGTTCCGGAAGTTCTGCCGGGTGAATTTTCTGTCGTTCACGCGGATGACCGAGTGGCGGGATCTGTGGCGGCAGTTAGGCGATGCGGTGCTGGATGATGACGCCGATCCTCCGGCGGTGCGGGAATTTCCTGACAAGGTGCGGACGGAGGCGATTCACCGTTGTGTGCTGGCGGGGTTGCTGGGGCACATTGCGAAGCGTGAGGAGAGGAATGTTTACAAGGCGTCGGGGAATCGTGAGGTGCAGGTGTTTCCGGGGTCGGTGGTGCATGTGAGGCGGGAGCGGGGCGGGCCGGGGCCGAAGGTGGCGGAGGGCGGGAAGGAGAAGGGGCCGGGGCAGCCGACGTGGATCATGGCGGCGGAGATTGTGCAGACCTCGCAGTTGTTTGCGCGGACGGTGGCGGCGATTGAGCCTGAGTGGGCGATCGCGGTGGGGCCGCATCTTTGCGAGCACCGGGTGAGTGCGCCGGAGTGGGATGAGAAGGGAGGGCGGGTGACGGCGCTGGAGCGTGTGCTGATGCACGGGTTGGAGTTGAGGCGCGGGCGGATTGATTACGGGCGGGTGAGGCCGGAGGAGGCAACGGAGATCTTCATCCGGGAGGCGCTGATCGAGGGGCGGGCGGACATCACGCATGGGTTTGCGGCGGCGAACCGGAAGCTGCGGGACAAGCTGGAGATGGCATTGAGTCGTGCGAGGAGTGGCGGCGTGTGGCAGGTGGCGGAGCGGCTGTATGATTTTTACCGGGCGCGGCTGACGGGGATTTCGTCGGTGCATGATCTGAACCGGTATGTGAGGGCTAGTGGGGATGCGGTGCTGACGGCGGGGGAGGCGGATCTGGCGGCTGGGAAGGCGGACGATCACCATGAGAAGTTTCCGGATAGTGTGACGCTGGGGAACACGGTTCTGCCGGTGGCTTATGCGTACACGCCCGGGGAGGAACGGGACGGCGTGACGGTTAGGGTTCCTGCGGAGGCGGCGGAGCATCTGACGAGCGGGCAACTGCAGTGGATGGTGCCGGGGTTGCGGGCGGAGATTGCGGGCGTGCTGCTGCGGGCGCTGCCGAAGGCGCAGCGTAGGGCGATGGAGCCATTGGAGGCGAAGATTGCGGCGGTGGCGGCGGGTTTTGATCCTGGGCGGAGTGATTTTCTGAGTGCGCTGGCGGGATTCCTGACGAGTCATTTCGGGGTGAAGGTGGCGGCGGGCGACTGGCCGGCGGGGAGCCTGCCGGATTATCTGCGGCCGCGGGTGGAGGTGGTGGACCGGCAGGGCGGGGCGGTGGTGACGAGCCGGGAGTTAGGGGAAGTGCATGCAGCGGTGAAAGGGAGCAGTGCGGGATCGGATGCGTGGCGGGTGGCGGCGGAGCGGTGGGAGAAGAAAGGGTTAGTGGCGTGGACGATCGGGGATGTGCCGGAATCGGTGGCGGCCGGGCAGGCGGCCGGTCGCGAGGTGCGGGCGTGGCCGGGATTGAAGAAGGATGGGGAGGCGGTGGTGCTGGTGTTGTTTGGCGGGCGGGAGGAGGCGGTGGCGGCGACGCGTGAGGGCGTGCGGCGGTTGGCGGAGCTGGTGATGGCTAAGGATGTGGTGTGGCTGCGGCGGGAGTTGAAGAGCCTGACGGCGGCGGCGGCCCCGGCGAAGAAGGCGGCGAGTTTGCAGGATGCGTTGTCGGCGGTGAGTGCGCGACTGGCGGCGGCGGAGGCGACGGGATTGCCGAGTCCGGAGCAATTGCAGATGCATGCGGCGGAGCATGTAATGAGGGAGTCGCTGCGGCTGGCACCGGAGTTGCCGCTGGAGCGGGCGAGGTTTGAGGCGATGGTGGAGCGGGCGCGGCGGGAGTGGCCGACGATGGTGCGGCGGGTGATTGAGTTGACGCGGGCGGCTTTTGCGAAGCGCGCGGCGCTATTGAGCGGGGGCGTGGTGTTTCCGGGGATGGAGGCGGAGTTGCGGCGGTTGCTGCCGGCGGATTTTCCGGCGCAGTTTCCGTATGAACGGTGGCCGCATCTGGGGCGGTATCTTGAGGCCTTGGGGATGCGGGCGCAGAAGGCGAAGCTGCAGCCGGGGCGGGACAAGGAGCGGGCGGCGCTGGTGGATCGTTACCGGGATTGGCTGGTGCATGTGCCGGCCGAGCAGCAGGAGGAATTCCGGTGGCTGCTGGAGGAGTACCGGGTGTCGGTGTTTGCGCAGGAGTTAGGGACGGCGGTGCCGGTTTCCGAGAAGCGGCTGGACGGGTATTACCGGACGGCGGGGTGAGGTGACGGGGCGGGGGCGGAGTGTGAGTGGAAAACCAGGTTTGGTATTGAAAGCAGCACGCTCAGGCGGCTGTCCCGGCCTTTAGAAGGAGAATGCGGAAGCATGGTGGAATTTGCTGCGCTGGGGTAGCGACAAGGCCAGGAGGGCGTCTGCGGCATGTGCTGATGGCAGGGATTCTTCAGAGACTGCTTTTCATCGGGAACGCTAGCGCCCGGGCTGTGAAGCTGTCATGAAGCGCGATGGTTTCTGCGTCGGCGGGATGTGAGCCAGACGGCTGCCGTTGCTGCGAGCAACCCGGACCCGGGTTCTGGGACGAGCCACAAGCTGGACAGGGTTATCGAGAAGTTTGGCGTGGTTGGGTAGATCCGGATGACGATTCGTGCACTGGCGTCAGGCAGAGAGGGCTTTACTAGCGGTATCTCGACATTCCCGGCAGCGTCGAGTGCAACGAACTGCTGTTCCATGATGGGGCCGACGGCGACAACGGAGCCCACCATGGCGCTGCCGACCACCGAATCCACGGTCAATCGCACCGAGTTAAGACCAACGATGCTCGCGAGTGATTGCCCATAGGAATAGATCATGCTCAAGTAATCTGACGCACCGGGTTGCCCTCTAAGCATATTCAGCGAGTAGGTAAGGGTCCCCGCGGCTGGATCCTGTGTCACGAGCCAAACGGGATTGCCGATGCTGAATATCCAACGAGATGCTAGTACCGGTGCGTCATTGGCACTTTGGAGCCCTGTGGAAAGTGGAGGGTTGCTGCCGAGCTGAATGGCAGGCCCGGTGAAATCATCCATGAGGAGGGAAGCGGCCATCAGATCCGAATTTCCCGCCACTGCCAGCAGGTAAGTCGCGGCCATCATCATTGGCTTCATGTGAAGATCAGGGTTGGGGGTTGATTGAGCGAACGCTGCCTTTCCTCACGAAAAGTCCAGAATCGTAGATGTTGTCCCGGGCATCAGCGATGGCGAACCGTATGCGGTGCCGTGCGGATGGCTTTACCAGTACATGTGATCGCAAAAGCACGGTAGTGCCGTCATATTCCACCCTCCGATTATTGTCCTCTATGCGCGGCGTTCGAGTGAAGAGGTGCGATCGCCGGATGAAGCCGGGTGCGTTGTTTATCGCGTTGACTGAAATGACATCATCGCAGTCAGGAGTCAGCGAAACTACGGCGCCGTCGACTGCGATGAGAAAACCATCGTTGAATTGCCCGACCCATTCGTCGTATTCTTCCGATCCAAATTGCATCTCAATCTCCAATTGTTGATTGGCGCTGAACACCTCGAACTCGAGACTCGCAGCGTCATAGGTGACGTATTCAGGGTTGCCGCCAACCAGCCAGCCGCGCAGCCACTCGTCACCGTTTGTTCCGAGTTCCCCCGAGGTGTTCTCTGCGATGTTGCCGTTGTCCCATGATGTTGCGAATCCGGTACTTAGGATAATCCCTTCGTTCATATCAAGTCCAGCGGCGATTCCCTCATTGAACAGCCCAGCAGCCCCTTGACTGCCGAAGTATACGGGGCGTCCGAATGATCCGTTTTCGACGGGAGTCACTGTCACGCCATCGCAGATCTCATCAGCAAGCAAGCGCGAGAGGCCGACGCCAAGAGAATCTGTTACCTCTACAACGAGGACGACAGCGTGGCTTCTGACGCCCAAGCCGCCGTTGCCTGCGTCTTCTGCCTGAATGACGACTCTATGCATGCCGAGTGCCCAAGGCGTAGTATCGAAGATCAGTTGATTGAGTGGAGCCACGACGTCTTCTGAATACCAGTCATTGGGATTTAACGTGTTATAACCAACTATCTTTTGCAGATCCCCATCGGCATCCGCTGCGGCGACATTGATGGTCAGGGGTTGGCCCTGTTGAACGACGAAACCTGGCTGGACTGAGGTGACGGAGACGGTGGGGGCAGCGGGACCGTTGATGACTTCGAACAAGTAAGGCTGCGTTGTACTGCCGGCGGTGCCGCGGCGGTCATAGGCGACAGCGGTGATGGCGTGTTGGCCGCCCCAGAAGGTTGGAGAGATCGTTGCGTACTTGTGCACGATTTCGTCACCGAAGGGCGGTTGGGTATCAGTGCCGACGTAGAAGCCGTTGTCGAAGAATTCGACCCGGGTGACCGGGTCTGCGTCACCATCCTGGACGGATACGGAGAATTGCGATGGGCCGACGAGGATGAACGGCGGGTTGAAGCCATCTGCGGGGCCATTGATGGTGATGACGGGGGCTTGATTGACTCCGAC
>CANHUG010000025.1 GCA_947462995.1 Verrucomicrobiales bacterium
CATGAACATTTGTTTATTTTTATAATCCCAACGCGTTCCGCCTCAAATATTCTCCGCCGCCATGACGCCCGCCAACGCCAACACGTCCCCAGTGTCCCGCGACCTCGTCGCCGGCCTCGTCGTCTTCCTCGTCGCCATCCCCCTCTGCCTCGGTATCGCCCACGCTTCCGGCGTCCCCGCCATCGCAGGCATCATCGCAGGCACCATCGGCGGCATCGTCGTCGGCGCCATCAGCGGCTCCCACCTCAGCGTCTCCGGCCCAGCCGCCGGCCTCACCGCCATCGTCCTCGCCGAAGTCGCCCGCCTCGGCTCCTTCGAAGCCTTCCTCGCCGCCCTCCTCCTCTCCGGCATCCTCCAGATCGTCCTCGGCTTCTTCAAAGCCGGCCTCCTCGCCAACTACTTCCCCACCAACGTCATCAAGGGCCTCCTCGCCGCCATCGGCATCATCCTCGTCATCAAACAACTCCCCCACCTCGTCGGCCACGACCCCGACTACGAAGGCGACTTCGCCTTCCAGCAGGACGACGGCCGCACTTCATTCTCCGAACTCCTCGCCACCATCGGCAACATCCAGCCCGGCGCCGCCATCATCGGCCTCCTCTGCCTCGCCCTCCTCCTCGCATGGGACCGCTCCCCTCTCAAAAAATCCCTCATCCCGGCTCCCCTCGCCGTCGTCGCCCTCGGCGCTCTCCTCAATCTCCTCTTCTCTAAACTCGGCTCCTCCCTCGCCGTCGGTGCCTCCCACCTCGTCCAGGTCCCGGAAATCCCCAACCTCACCGCCGCCACCTCCCTCCTCCGCTGGCCCGACTTCTCCGCCTTCTCCAACCCAGCCGTCTACGCCGCCGCCGCCACCCTGGCCGTCGTCGCTTCCCTCGAAACCCTCCTCAACCTCGAAGCCACCGACAAACTCGACCCCCAGAAACGCATCTCCCCGCCCAATCGCGAACTCTTCGCCCAGGGCACCGGCAATCTCCTCTGCGGCCTCATCGGCGGCATGCCACTCACCTCCGTCATCGTCCGCTCCTCCGTCAACGCCAACGCCGGAGCCGTCTCCAAACGCTCCGCCATCTTCCACGGCTTCCTCCTCGCCGCCAGTGTCCTCTTCTTCGCCCCAGTCCTCAACTCCATCCCTCTCTCCGCCCTCGCCGCCATCCTCGTCGTCACCGGCTGCAAACTAGCCAAACCAGCCGTCTTCCGCACCATGTTCCGCGCCGGATGGTCCCAGTTCCTACCCTTCACCCTCACCATCGCCGCCATCGTCTTCACCGACCTCCTCACAGGCGTCATCATCGGCCTCCTCGTCTCCGCCACCTTCATCCTCCACCAGAACCTCCGCCTCGGCTTCCACGTCATCCGCGAAACCCACGCCAGCGGCCCAGTCACCCGCATCGAATTCGCTAACCAGATCACTTTCCTCAACCGCGCCGCCCTCGCCTCCTCCCTCGCCAGCCTCAAACCAGGCGACCACGTCGTCCTCGACGCACGCACCACTGACTACATCGACCCTGACATCCTCGGCATGGTCCAGGACTTCAGAAACGATCAAGCCTCCGAACGCCGCATCCACGTCAGCACCGTCGGCTTCAAAGACCGCTACGCCGTCGCCGACCAGATCCAGTACGTCGACGTCACCACCCGCGACGTCCAGCGCCACGCCTCCCCAGCCGACGTCATCCTCATGCTCAAAGACGGCAATCAGCGCTTCGTCGCAGGCCAACGCCTCAACCGCGACCTCGTCCGCCAGGTCAACAGCACCGCCGACGCCCAACACCCCCTCGCCGTAGTCCTCGGCTGCATCGACTCCCGCGCCTCCACCGAACTCATCTTCGACGTCGGCCTCGGCGACATCTTCTGCATCCGCATCGCAGGCAATGTCGCCGCTGACAAGGTCCTCGCCAGCATGGAATACGCCTGCCAGGTCGCCGGTGCCAAAGTCATCGTCGTCAAAGGCCACACCCGCTGCGGTGCCGTCGCCGCCGCCTGCAACGTCGTCCGCAATAACATCGACCCAGCCATCGCCACCGGCTGCGCCCACCTCTCCGCTCTCACCAGCCGCATCGGCACCTCCGTCCACGCCGTCGCCGCTCGCCCTGACGCCTCCTCACTCTCCGAAGCCGCCTTCGCCGACCTCGTCGCAGAAGAAAATGTCCGCCGCACCATGGCCTTCATCCGCGACTCCTCCCCAGGCCTCGCCTCCATGATCACCGACGGCCGCATCGCCCTCGTCGGCGCCATGTACGATGTCCGCACCGGCATCCTCCGCTTCCTCGACCCAATCCCGGACTCCCCCCCGCTCACGCTCCCGGCCCCCGCCGCCTGATCCGCGAAAATCCAGTGGCACCTCCCGCCACCTCCGCAGATCATCCCCGCACGGCGCTCCCGCGTCGCCACCACCATGTCCTGCGGCAACATCGTCCACCCAACCTCCCGCCGCGCCTTCCTCCAGCAGGCAGGCACCGGCTTCGGCTCGCTCGCCCTCTCATGGCTCCTCGGCCAATCCTCCTCCACCGCCTCCCCAGCCCCTCACTTCGCCCCCAAAGCACGCTCCGTCATCTTCCTCTTCATGGAAGGCGGCCCCAGCCACATCGACCTCTTCGACCCCAAACCCGAACTCAACCGCCTCGCCGGCTCGAAAATCCCCGACAGCTTCCGCCGCGTCATCACCGCCATGGGCGAATTCAATTCGCCACTCCTCGGCTGCCGCAGAAAATGGCAGCAGCACGGACAATCCGGTCTCTGGATCAGCGACTGGCTCCCCCACCTCGCCTCCTGCGCCGATGACCTCGCCGTCATCCGCTCCTGCAAAGCCGACGGCGTCAACCATTCCTCTGGCGTCTGCCAGATGAACACCGGCAGCACCCTAGGCGGCAGACCTTCCCTCGGCTCATGGGTCTCCTACGCCCTCGGCTCCGAAAACGCCGACCTCCCAGCCTTCGTCGTCATGCAGGACAATCCCACCCCGGTCATCAACGGCCCACGCAACTGGAGCGCTGGCTTCATGCCCGCAGCATGGCAGGGCATCCGCATCACCCCCGGCGCAGAACCCATCCCTAACCTCAAACGCCCGGCCTCCGTCCCCCAGTCCCGCCAGGACGCCACCCTCGGCTACCTCAATCGCATCAATCAGCGCTTCGCCGCCGATCACCCCGAGAACTCCGAACTCGAAGCCCGCATCCACTCCTACGAGCTCGCCGCACGCATGCAGTCCGCCGCCCCCGATTGCATCGACCTAACCTCCGAATCCCTCGCCACCAAAGCCCTCTACGGCATGGATCACAAGGATACCGAAACCTTCGGCCGCATGTGCCTCATGGCCCGCCGCATGGCCGAACGCGGGGTCCGCTTCATCCAGCTCTACAGCGGCGCAGGCAGCAAATGGGACGCCCACAGCCGCATGGAGGAAAATCACAGCAGTCTCTGCCGCGGGACCGATAAACCCATCGCAGGGCTCCTCAAAGACCTCAAAGCACGCGGTCTCCTCGACTCCACCCTCGTCGTCTGGGGCGGCGAATTCGGCCGCACCCCACAAAGCGAAAAAGGCGACGGCCGCGACCACAACCCATGGGGCTTCACCATGTGGATGGCCGGCGGCGGCATCAAAGGCGGTCAAACCATCGGCTCAACCGACGACCTCGGGCTCTTCGCCACCGAAGACCCGCTCCACGTCCACGACCTCCACGCCTCCATCCTCCACGCCATGGGCGTCGATAACATGGACCTCGTCTACCGCTATAAGGGCAGACCCGAACGACCCACCCTCAACGAGGGCTCAGCCTTCAAAAAGCTGTTCGCCTGAAAACCTAGCAGATGCACCGCCGCCGCTTCCTCGCCTCGCTCTCCTCTCTCGCCGCCCTCCCGCTCCGCGCCGCCACCCCGGCCCAGCCGCTCTCATGGCAGGAACCTCACATGGGCACGCTCTGGACCATCGAAACCCCCGGCGCCGACCCTGACATCGCCGCCAAAGCAGCCAAAGCCGCCTTCTCCCGCATCGCCGCCCTCAATACCTGTCTCAGCGACTACCTCCCCGATAGCGAACTCTCCCGTCTCTCCGCCTCCTCAGGCCTCAACAAACCAGTCCCCGTCAGCAGCGATCTCTGGACCATCCTATCCAAAGCCCAGCTCGCCGCCGCCTCCAGCAACGGGCTCTTCGACATCACCCTCGGCCCCCTCACCGCTCTCTGGCGTCGCTCCCGCCGTCAGCAGAAACTCCCCGACCCCGCCGCCCTGACAAAAGCCCGCGCCGCTTCCGGCTGGCAATTCCTCTCCCTCAACCCCGATAACCAATCCGCCCTCCTCAGCCAGCCCGGCATGCGACTCGACGCCGGCGGCATCGCCAAAGGCTTCGCTCAGGACGAAGCCCTCAAGGTCATCGCCTCCCACGGCATCACCTCCGCCCTCGTCAACGCCGGCGGCGAAGTCGGAGTCTCCGGCCCGCCCCCCGGCCGCCCCGCATGGCTCGTCCAACTCCAGCCCATCCCCGGCTCCCCCACCCCAGTCGCCGCCGTCAAATCCTCCTGCGTCGCCACCTCCGGCGACCTCCACCAGTTCGTCGAAATCAACGGCCGCCGCTTCAGCCACATCATCGACCCAGCCACCGGCCTCGGCATGGAACGACCCGGCCACGCCGTCGTCATCGCCCCCTCCGGCCTCACCGCCGATGTCCTCGCCACCATCCTCTGCCTCATGGGCCCCTCCAAGGGCATCCCATGGCTCATCCAGCACCACCAAGGCGTCGAAGCCCGCATCTCCCTCACCAACCCGGACGGCTCCACCGAAACCAAAGCCTCCCCAGGCTTCTCCGCCCTCCTCGCCCCCTCAAAATAACCGCTAGACCTTCACCTCACCAGCGCCCGTACCAAGGCCGTCCCGGCCTTGTCTCCGTACCAGCCACCCCCATAACAAGGCCGTCCCCGCCTTGTCTCCGTACCAGCCCCTCACTTCAACGCCCCCCAATCCCAACGGGATTGCGTCCCCCAAAAACGTCATCCCGACATCCCAAAAACCCACACCCTCACTTCAGCACCGGCAACGCAAAAAACCGCCCGCTGAACAACACCCACGCCAGCACAAGGGTCCACACCACGTTGAACGCCTGCGCCCCGATGAACGCCGCCGCCGTCCCGCCATTCCCCTTCCCGAAAATCTCCGCCGGCCGCGTCTCCAGCCCGATGCTCACAAACGCCATCGCAAACCACAACGTCCGCCAGCTCTCGATCGTCTTCCGCAACGGCTCCGCCCTCATCGCCTCCCCGCCCAGCCACTCCGGCGCAAACGAGAAAAGCAGCGACGCCCCCATAAACCCTAGCACAAACTTCGGAAACCGCTCCCAGATCACCGACGCAGACACTTTCCGCCCCTCGCCCTTCCCGCGCGACGCCCACCACACCGAAATAAACAACGCCGCCACCCCGATCAGCACGTTCTGCGAAAACTTCACGATGATCCCGATCTTCTCCGCCGCCTTGCTCAACTGTGCCCCCGCCGCCGCCACCGACCCGCTCGTATCCAGCGTCCCCCCAAACCACGCCCCCGCCACCAACTCAGGCATCCCCGTCCACTTCGCTATCCACGGCATCACCACCATCATCGGCATCGCCACCAGCATCACCAATGACGTGATCAGCGACAACTTCCGCCGGTCCCCCTGAATCACCCCGCACGCCGCAATCGCCGCACTCACCCCGCAGATCGATACCGCACTCGCCAGCATCGCCGCCGATTCATCATCCACCTTCAACCGCCGCGACAACCACAACGCCACATACCACACCACCGCCACCACCCCCAGCGCCTGTACCAACCCCAGCGCCCCAGCCTTCAGCAACTCCGGAAACACTATCGTCGCCCCGAACAACACCAGTCCAGTCTTGATATACAATTCCGTCCGGATCGCCCCCGCCAGCACTTTCCCCAATCCCAGCGCCCCGCCAATCATCCCCAGCACCAGCGCAAACAACACATACTCCAGCCCCAATCCCTTCACCGACGCCTCCCCCGCCAGCATCTGCGCCAGGTACGCCAGCACCACCACCACCGCAATCTGCGATGTCATTCCCCCGCGCACCCGCCCGCCACTCAAAAACACCCCAGCCACCGCCGCCAGCACCACCACCCCGCCCGCATACCCCATCGACTCCAGCACCCCTGGCTTGAACATCCCCCCAGGCCCGCCTGCCATCGTCCACTTGAACCCCGGTGGCTGAAACACCAGCCACCCACCCGCTATCAGCACCAGCAGCACCGCCCCCAATACCACCGCCGTCCAATCTTCACTCAGCCGGAATCTCCGGGGCACCTCATCAGTCGTCGTGTTCATAGTCGCCCTCCCTCAACGGTGCTTCTTCCTCAAAAATGTCGGAATATCCAGATTCTCCCCCTCCTCCACCGTCGGCTCCCCTTTGTCAAAACGCCCACGCACATCCGCCCCAGGCGTCAGATGATCATCAAAATTCTGCTGCGCCTGCTCCGCCGCCGTCCGCTCCACACCCACCCCCTTCACCCCGCGCCCACCCGCAGGCTCAGACTCTCCCACCGCATCCCCACGCACCACCGGAGCCCCCCGCACCACCGGCGTCCCCGCAGGAATCGGCCGAATCGGCGTCACCCGCGCCGGCTCCGGTACCCGCAAACTGATCACCGGCTCATCATCATCATCCCCATCCACTCCACCACCACCCAACTTCCGCTCCCCGCCACCCGACTGCGCCACCTGGCGCTTCAAAATCTCCCGCAAATCAATCTTCCGCGGCTTCTCCTCAATCACCGCCGGCAATTCCTCCACCACCGCCACCTCAGGCAATTCCTCCACCCTCACTTCCTCCTTCTCCTCCTCAGCCACCACCGCTTCCTCCACCTCCTCCACAACTTCTTCAACTTCTTCAACTTCCTCAGGCTCCTTCACAACTTCTTCCAATTCCTCCACCTCCTCCAAAACCTCCTCCAACTCCGCCACTTCCTCCACCACCGGCACACTAGCCGCCACCGGCTGCGCCACCCCCAGAATCACCGCAGGGCTCGACATCGTAATCGTCCCGGAATGGGGCATCGGCACCATCGCATGCGCATCCACCTCCTTCGCACCTTCCTCCTCCGCCAACGGCAACTCCACCTCCTCCACCCGCACACTCTCAACCGCCACCACCGCCGCCTTCCCTTCCTCCCTAACTTCCTCACACACACTCTCCCTCACTTCCTCCTTCACCGCCTCCTCCGTCCCAGCCAGCGAAATCACCGTCACCGAAACCGCTTCCCCATACCCACCATCCACCGCCGCCCCGAACCGGATCTGCGTCCCTTCCCCCACGTGCCGCCCCAGATCCTTCATCAATCCCTCAATCTCAAACAATGTCAGGCTCTTCCCGCCGCAGATATGCACCAGCACCTGCCGCGCCTCCCGCAACCGCTCGCCACGATCCACCATCGGGCTCTCCAACGCCAATTCCAGCGCCCGCCCCGCACGACCCTCCCCTTCCGCCTCGCCATAACCAAACAAACACCGGCTGTCCGCATGCCGCAACGCATCCATCAGATCCTCCATCCCGATCCCGATCAACCCGGTCTGATTCACCAGACTCCCCACCGCACGAATGCTCTGACCCATCGTCCGATCCGCCACCTCAAACGCCCCCGCAATCCCCTTCTCCGGCAGCACCGCTTCCCCCATCCGGTCACTCTCAAACGTAATCAGCGCATTCGCATGCCCACGCAACGCCTCCAGCGCCTCCCCTGCCTGCTGCCTCCTCCTCCGCCCCTCAAATCCAAACGGCATCGACGCAAACACCACCACCGTCGCACCAGCCTCCCGCGCCGCACGCGCCACCACCGGCCCCGCCCCTGATCCCACACCACCGCCTAACCCCACACACAGAAACACAATCTTCCGCCCCGCCACCACCCCGCTGATCTCCTCCATCGTCGCCGCCGCCGCCTCCTCCCCTAACTCCGGATCCCCGCCACACCCCAGCCCCTGCGTCAGCATCCTCCCCAACTGCACCTTCCGCGGCGCCAACCCAGACTCCAGCGCCCTCACATCACTGTTCATGCTCGCCAGCTCCGCCCCCTTGATCCCATCCACCGCCAGCTGATCTACCACCGCAGCTCCCGCCCCCCCAATCCCAATCACCGCCACAGGATTCGCTCCATCAGCGCCGCTCCCGGCTCCCAATTGTTCCAGTTTGAATTCAATCATGGCATTCGGTGGGTCATGGGTTGCTCTAAATTCTCTGTCCCGCGCAGTTACCACATCCGCGCACTCCCGCTCAGTAATCCGCTGAACTTCTCCGTCAGCCACGAAAACGGGCCCTTCCCGGGCCGCTCACTCTGCATCCGCTGCGCATAACGAATCAACCCGATCGGCGTCGCATACTGCGGATTCTCGAAATTCGACGTCAACCCGGTCATCGGCGTGAAACTCGACCGCTGCACCGGCAACCCGAACACTTCCTCCGCCAGCTGATCAATCCCCCGCAACTGGCTCGTCCCGCCACACAAATGAATCCCCCCCACCAACCGGTCCAGTCGCGCCCCCTGCGCCAGCAACCGCTTCCTCACCAGATCAAAGGTCTCCCCCAGCCTCGACCGGATCACCTCATTCAGCACTTCCCGCTCAATGCTCCGCCCGTCAAACGCCGTGTCCGACGGCAGCAGGATAATGTCCCCAGGCTCAGCCGGCAGCGCACTCCCATGCTCCACCTTAAGCTTCTCCGCACGCGACAACGGGATCTTCAGCACAATCGACAGATCACTCGAAATATGATCGCCCCCCACTCCCACCGACCCGCTCGCCTTGATCGCCCCGTCCTCATACACCGCATAATCCGTCGTCCCACCACCGATATCCATCAGCAACGCCCCCTGCTCCCGCGCCTCCCGATTCAAGATCATCTGCGCCGCCGCAATCGGACTGAACACCACGTCCTCCACCGTCAGCGACAACTCCCGCAATCCCCTCACCGTGTTCTGCACCCGGCTCTTGATCCCATGCACAATGTGATACTCCGCCTCCAGTTTCCTCCCTAGCACCCCCACAGGATTCGTCCCCCGCTCCTGCCCGTCCACCCAGTAATGCCTCAGAATCCGATGCAGAAAAATGTTGTCCGGCGGAATCGCCACGTTCGACGCCTGTTCCTTCACTTCCTCAAGGTCATCCTCCGTAAACTCATTCTGCTCGTCAGGCATCCTCACCAACCCCCGATTGTTGCAACTCACAATGTGCGGCCCCGTTATCGCCAGCCACACACTCCGGATCATCACGTCACTCCGGTCCTCCGCCCGCACCAGCGCATCCTGCAGACACGTCTGCGCCGTCTCGAAATCCACGATCTCTCCCTTCCTGACGCCGCGCGAAGGCGCCTGCCCCACCCCTAGGATCTTCACCGACCCATCACTCCGCGCATCACCCACCACCACACAAATCTTACTCGTGCCGATCTCTAACCCTACAAATATGCTGGACTTCGCCATGTCGTTCAGTTCCCCTTCAAAATGGTTTGCTGATCCCGCTTCCGCTGATCCGCCGCCGTCCGCACACTCCTCACCCCACCACCAGCCGGCTTCACCGCAGCCTTAGCAGGCACCTTCGCCTCCGGCTTCACCGGAACCTTCGCCTCCGGCTTCACCGCCGCCTTGGCCGGAACCTTCACACTCCCCTTCGACGCCGCCTTCGTCTCCACCTTCCCCGGCCGCGCCGCCACCCCGCGCGCCGTCACCACAGGTTCCTCCTCCACCACCTCCGCCGCTGCCACCACCTCCGCCCCCGCACCCGCCATAAACGTCACCGGCACGTTCCGCATCGGTTGCAGATTCACCGTCGCCACCTCCACCGGATACCCTTTCGTCTCCGCAAGAATCCTCTGCAGACGGTCCAGTTGCTCCGTCAATTCGCCCAACCTGAAAGTATAACGCGCCTTCGAATCCACCGTCACCGCCAGCGTCCACGTGTTCGGCACATCAATCCCCCGCACCGACTGCGGCTCAGTCCACTGCCGTCCCCGCATCAACCCCAGCAACTCCAGCGCCCCCCGCACCTCCGGTGCCTGCACCACCTCCCCAGTCACCACCCGCACCTTCTCATGCACCGCCAGAATCGGCAGATGCACATACGACGCATGCACCTCCCGGCACGGTATCACCCGCCCCGCCACATCCACCGCCAACTGCTCCTGCAACCGGACCCCCTCGCTCCCGCCCGTCATCCACGCCACCGGCAACCGCTCCTCCAGCTGAATCGCCAATCGCCCCGGCAACCGCCGCTCCACCACCGCACTCTTGACCTTCGGCAATGCCTCCAGTCGCCGCCTCACATGGTCCAAATCAATGTCCATGATGTGCATGTCCGCCCGCAACCCAGCCTCCGACGCCACCGACGACGCCGACATCGCCCCATTCGTCCGATACTCAAATCCCCCAATCGCAAACGCAGGATTCCCCCGCACCGCCGTCAGCCACACGTCCTGCGCATACACCGTCAACCCGAACAACCCAGCCACCGCCACCCCAACCTTCCCCGCAGTCACCACCGCACTCCGCCGCCTCAGAAACCGCTCCCGACCCGACGGCGTCACCTGCACCGCCAGCACCGAATCCCTCCCGCCCCGCGTGCGGAACCGCTCGTTACCACGCCGTCGGGAAACAGGGGCTCTCGTCAGTAATCGGCGGAAAAAAGCAACCATCACATCAACGGGTAACTCCTAGCGACAACTCCAGAATCCGCGCACACAACTCAGGATACATGATCCCAGCCGCCCGCGCCGCCTTCGGCAGCAGGCTCGTCGCCGTCATCCCCGGAATCGTGTTCACCTCCAGCACATACGGCCGCTCCTCCGCATCCAGCAGCACGTCCACCCTGCTGTACACCTCCACCCCCAGCGCCCGATGCGCCGCCAACGCCGCCTCCTGCACCCGACGCGTCGTCTCTTCACTCAACTCCGCCGGACAGAAATAATCACTCCCACCCTTCCCCGTCAGCCAGGGATACTTGTTCGTAATGTCGTAAAACCCATCCCGAGGCTGAATGTGCACCACCGGCAACACCTCATCCCCCAAAATCCCCACCGTCAGTTCCTTCCCGGAAATAAATGGCTCCACCAGCGCCTCCTTCCCGAACTTCGCCAGATCCGCCAGCGCCCCCGGAATCTCCGCCGCATCCTTGATAATGTGCACCCCCACACTCGACCCCTCCCGCAACGGCTTGATCACCAACGGCACCGGAATCCGAATGTCCTCCACCCCAGCCCCCTCCAGCTCCAGCAACTGATACTCCGTCGTCGGCACCCCGCTCTCCACAAACCGCGCCTTGCTCATCCCCTTGTCAAAAGCCAGCGCACTGCTTGCCGACCCAGCCCCAGTATACGCCAAACCCCGACGCTCCAGCTCCGCCTGCAACCCCCCATCCTCCCCGTACGTCCCGTGCACCACGTTGAAAACCGCCATCACCCCCTCCGGCACCTCAAATCCCCCATCCTTCACATCCACCTCCACCACCGTCGCCCCCAACGACTCCAGCGCCTCCTTCACCCCCTTCGCCGTCTCCAAGGAGACCGCACGCTCAGATCCCGGTCCCCCCTTCGCAAGGGCAATGAGTTTTTGATGAAGTTGCATGCCGGTGTCAGTTGAATGTTGATTCGAAAAAACCCCACGCAGACTTCGATTCCCTTAATCTGCCGGATATCCAGTAGAAGCAAAATATTCGGGAATTAAAATCGAAATTTCCGAATTTCCATAGTCCATCCCAGCCCACCCCCCTCCCCACAAGCACCAAAGTGGAAGCGGCGTCCCGCAGCTCATCTCCCAACAAGCTCCTCTCCGAACACGCCCGCCTCCGTACAAGCAGCCGCAGGCTCTGGACTGCTGTGAGGCATCACAGCTCTCTCCGCGCACGGAGTGCGCCTACCAGCCCCTCCCAACGCGCCCCTCCGAAAAAGCCAGCCGAAGGCCTTGGACTGCGGAAGCCCGCTGCCGCTTTCCCGGAGCCAGCCCGCTGGCCCGGCCCCATTCAAGCATCCCTCCCAACCAGCCCCCTCGACGCCCGCACTACGCCCCCCTCCTCCGCGCCAACGGCGCAACTCCATACCAGCCTGGGGCATCGCCCCAGGTCAACCCCAATAACATTATCCCGAGGCCTGTAGGGACGCCCCATACCCTCTCCCCACACGCCGCCTCCTCCCAACAAGCAGCCGAAGGCTCTGGACTGCTGTCAGTAATTACAGCTCTATCTGCGCACGGAGTGCGCCTACCAGCCCCTCTCCCAACCAGCTCCCCCGCCGAAGGCCTTGGAATGCGGAAGCCTGCTGCCGCTTTCCCGGAGCCAGCCCGCTGGCCCGGCCCAACCTAGGCCCCTCTCCCCACAAGCCCGGGCACGCGAGGCTCCGTACTCGCGCCTCCGAACTCGCCCCCCTCTCCGTACGCGCCCCTGGGAGCGCTGAGCCCCAGCTCGGCGACCTCTCCCAACACGCCCCCTCTCCGAACACGCCCCCCGATAGCGCTGAGCCCCAGCTCGGCTCCCTCCGAACTCGCCCCCCATCCGAACGCGCACCAAAATCACCACAACCCCGTACAGGGTTGCCCCTCTCCCCACCACCCGCCGCAGGCTCTGGATTGCTGTCAGAATTACAGCTCTTCCTGCGCACGGAGTGCGCCTGCCAGCCGCATAGTCCGCCACGCATGACCCCCGAACCCGATCCCACGCATTATCACCAACTGCCAGCCTCATTCCCGGTTTGACGGCAAATCCTCACGGTGATATTATCCGGAAATCGCCCGGTTTCCGACGGCCCGATCTGCAGATACGAGGCGGCATTCGCGGTCATAATTAAACTGTTAGTCAGAAAAAACATGCCGTTACTTCTCATCATCGTCGCCTTGATCCCGCCATTGGCGTGGATCGTGTTCGAATTCCGCAGAAATGCCGTCGCGCGCCGTATTTGCGGCGCGCTAACGATTGCTTCGGCCTGTCTTATCGGCTGGGGCGTTGGAATGCTTCAGCAGCTCAATTACAATGCGTGGTATGGTCAGGCATCGAAAAGATTATTGGAAGGAGTGGCGGAGACGTTGCCGCCAGGTTCACCCGAAAGAAAAATCATCGAAGATGGAGCCGAGCGATTTCGCCCTACCTACGAGAATCGGGCTCGGTATGACCATGAAGTTGATTCGATACTCGAAAGCTTAAAGAGGACGAAGGCAGAATGAAAACCCAGCCTAACACTTCGCTGCATCCGACGGCGTCGATCGTCTTTGTCCGCATTCAGGCTTGGCCCCCCGCCGCGAATGGGCTATTCGTTATCTGCACTTCACTGTCCTGATTACACTGTTTGGCAATCCAATGCTGATGAAAGCAACCATCTTCTCCCTGTTGATTTCATCCAGACTCACCACCCTGCTGAGCCTCGCATGTCTGCTCGCCGCATGCAATCATTCAACCCAGCTGAAGAAACACCCTCAAGACTCCAGCGCCCAGATTCCAGCGAATCTCTCGATCAATCAACGAGTTTCCCGAGCGCAGCCCAGAACTCCCTCAGAGCAGGGAATCGCAGGACCATCAATGCCTATCGATGCGCCGCTGAAAAGCCGCCGGGGCTGCTCAATCGGCCATACTTTTCGGGACTCCACCCCTCCTCCACGTCTCCACGCTCACCCCCGTCTCGCCGGTGCTTGGTGCCAGCGCTTTGACTTCTCGCCCAACTAAGATGTTCCCACCGCCCGGAAAGGTGATCATGTTTTGCGGCTCGGACTTGGGGGACGCTGAGGATTGCGTGCAGTGGGCAGGTGATGCCTTATGCGAGGGTCACGACACTCCTTCATTGTGGATCCTCGCAGGACTATTGCCGCCCTTGAACCCATTCGAGGTTCGGGACTATGCGACCCGTGCTTTGCAGGAGCTGGACATCGCTATTCCTTCCGGATCAGATGCTGTTTCAGCTTTCGCACGCGACCTCATCGCGGAGATCATTACCGCCCCCGCTCGGATGCAGGCGCACCTGGCTCGACTGTGCAGCTTGTGCATGGCTCAGGACTACCAGCGGGACATCTATGACTTCTATCTTCTGCGTTGGGCATACGACGATCTGCAGCGGGAGCCTTCTCAGTTCTATTGGCCCGGAGCCGATCGTTCCAACATCCGCGACATCGTTCTTGAGAAATGCAGGACGTGGCTCCTCGACTACGATACGCCACCAAGGGCGAACGATGCTGGGTAGCACCCTCATTCCAGGAAAATCGGCACCAGCGCCGGCATGATCACCGGCTGCGGTCGGCTATTGCCATGCATCTGCACCCACATCTCCCTAATCCGCTCCATATAGACACGCATCCGGTCGCCCACTCCCGTGTCTTCATCGACATCCAGATCTAGGAGCAGGTACAGGAAAACCTCGTTCTCAGCGAACGGCGCACTGAATAGCAGATCCGCTTCCACACGCCGCCGGTCCTCATTGATGAACGTCCCCGGCACAAGTCGCAGCTGATCCCATTGAATCAGCGCCGCCACGTCAGCCTCAATTCCGTTCCGAATGAACGCAGCGGCCTCACT
This sequence comes from Verrucomicrobiales bacterium, assembly GCA_947462995.1. Classification (GTDB taxonomy): domain Bacteria; phylum Verrucomicrobiota; class Verrucomicrobiia; order Verrucomicrobiales; family V1-33; genus V1-33. The sequence continues at coordinate 14,525 of CANHUG010000025.1, forward strand.
CGGATTCGGCAGCTTCTCGACCCCCAGAGGTCTGTCCACGTGTTACCCCCCCTATCCCATCCAGCCCTCCCCTCCGAGATCCGCCCAATTCCGCTCCACGGTGCTCCCTCACTTTCCACCCAGACGCGTTCACCCCCCTCACCCCGAGGTCTGCCCCATCATTCCCATGCCTGCACCCCCCCGGCAATCCAACCCGATCCTGAACCCGCACGCTGGCGGTCGCCATTTCATCCCGGCCCTCCGACAGCATCAACCCGCGCAGACCCTATCGCCCACGCTCGCCCCCGGGCCATCTCATTCAGCCATTTCCCGTGTCGGCCTCACCGATTACATGTCTCGGAAATCACGAACAAATGAATGAACGGCTGCAATCGCCAACGGAATCAGCAGCAGCAAAAGCGGAAAGAAGAACAGTGAAGCAATCCCGACGTTCACAATTGCACACAAATAAACCGTTGTTCCAAGATACCGCATTGCGTCAAAGTCTCGAACTACGCCTATCCCTCACCGCCGTTCAATCGCTGATACCACTCGACGAACATGGAAACGCGACGGTCGATGAACGTTACGGAACGCATGCCCGCCAAAACCGCCCCGACCGTCGGCATCAGCCCCATTCTATCCGAATCCTCCAAACGGAAACACGGTAGAGAGATGCCAGAAAGCTCATGCATGACAATGGGTGAGAGTAGAGGTGACCGTGGCGGCCGACAACCAACAAGTGTCTCACTATCCCAGTTTCCGTTGCCATCCAACCCAAAAATTCATTCCCCTCACCCAGTCCGCGGACCCGCCGCCCTGCCAGACTCCGTTCGTCCACGGCGCAAATCCCTTGCCCCCCAGCGATGCGCATGTCCGGACCCCAGCTCCACACCGACCGGCCCACCAACACTAGCCAGCATTCCCGCTCTCTCGTTCCTTTCGTTCTGGGTGGATCACCGCACTGCAGGCTAATCCAGACGCCCCGCTGCTCGCCCACCCCCTCCGCATTGAGTCGGCGGGCTTCGTCGCCCCCGCGCGAACCGGGGACAGCAGCATCACTCCCTGAAGACCGGCACAATCGCAGGCATGATCACTGGCTGCGGCCTCGAACTGCCATGCATCCGCACCCACATCGCAGCAACGCCGTCCATACAGCTCCGGACGCGTTCCACCACATCGTCCCGGCCTTCAGGATCCAGATCAAAGTACAGATAAATGAGAACCTCATTCTCGGCAAACGGCGCCGCAAAAAGCAGATCCGTCTCCTGATGCCCCTTGCTCTCATCAGTAAACGTCCCCGGCACAAGCCGCAGTTTATCCCATCGGATCATCGCCCCGACATCAGCCGGAAATCCGTTCCGAATGAACGCAGCAGCCGCGCTCGGATTCGATAGCTTCTCCTTAAGTGATCTTGCGTAGGCGGGCAGAGATGATTTGTGCGGCATGACAGCAGGTGCGGTATCACAGAACAATCTCCCCGCAAACCAAAAATGCGGCTCCTGTACGTGTTGCGGAACCGCCGCACATCCCGAAACCCGGCACTCCTCCACCGCCATACCCGATCACTCCTCAGAGCACCCTCCCAGAGGCCTGTCCAATTGCTCTCCCCAACGCTCCTGCACTCTCCACCCAGGCACGTCCACCATCGCTCACCCAGAGGTGTGACCAACTATTCCCTTCCACCGCCATCCAGCCGCGGTGCCCCCCCGCAAAGAGGTCTGTCTAATTGTCCACGGTGCCCCCCGCGAAGAGGTCTGTCTAATTGTCCACGCCCAACCTTCGCCGCTTCGCCTGCGCTCTCCCAAAGCCCCACCCAAGAGGCCTGACCAATCATCGCCCCATTTCGTGAAATTCGTGATCTCTGTCCGCACCCAAAGCGCCCCCCTCCCCCCCGCGCCTACCCCTAGACCCCATCTGCCAATCCGCCCCATTCCCCTGCCCCCCATTCCCCTGCCACTCCCTCCAACTAACCCGCCACACCACTCACCCCCAACACCCACGCACCCCGCAGAGGTCTGTCCACCTATTCCCATATCATCTGCCCCCCCCCATTCCCCTGCCCCTCCCCCAACCACGCCGCATTTCCGTCTCGGCAAACCCACATCACCCCGCCTACACTCCCTCCTCATGCGCCCAGCCCTCATCCTCCTCGCCGCCGCCGTCTCCGCCGTCGCCGCCCCACCCGACGACACGGCCCTCCTCGCTCTCATCCGCGACCGCTCCAAAACCCTCGATCGCGTCACCGCCGCCCCGGTCAGCATGGACCACCTCACCGCCCTCGATTGCCGCGCCCCATCCGGCCCGCCCGTCCCCACCGGCCCGCACAAAGACGCCCGCCTACACCTGTACGTCTCCAGCGGCCACCACGCCCCACTCTTCGACCCATGGGCGAAATTCCCCGAAGGCACCGTTCTCCTCAAAGAAAAACTCCCCGCCGAAGGCGACGGCCCGCCCACCCTCTTCACCGGCATGATCAAACGCGAAAAAGGCTTCTGGCCCGAACTCGGCGACTGGGAATTCTTCACCGCCGACGGCAAGGCCGCCGCCATCACCTCCCGCGGCAAAACCGAAACCTGCGCCGCCTGCCACGCCGACTACAAAGACCGCGACTTCGTCTCCAAACGCATCACCATCCCCGGCAAGGCCACCGCTCCTAAAATCGCCCAACTCTCCAGCGGCCGCGTCGTCCTCCACTCAGTCCGCGCCTCCGTCTCCGGCAAAAACCTCCGCTACGAACCCCCTCAAAACAAAAACACGCTCGGCTTCTGGACCGAACCCGCAGACTCCGCCTCGTGGACGTTCTCGATCCACACCCCCGGAAAATTCGACGTCGAAGTCGTCCAGGGCTGCGGCCAAGGCTCCGGCGGTGCCCTCGTCGAAGTCTCCTTCGCTCAAGTCAACGCCGACAAATCCGCCCCGCCCATCGCCCCCCTCAAATTCACCGTCAAAGACACCGGCCACTTCCAGAACTTCGTCCCCCGCTCCATCGGCACCGTCAACCTCCCCACCGCCGGCCTCTGGTCCGTCACCGTCCAACCCCGCTCCAAACCAGGCCCCGCCGTCATGGACCTCCAATCCATCAATCTCTCCCCCATCCCGAAATAATCCCCTCCGGAAATCTTCCAACCACCCCTTGCCCCACCTGCCCGGCGTGCTAAGGCCGCAGGCTTCACACAATCATTAATCATCTCATGAAAGCCCCCATTCGCGTGGCCGTCACCGGCGCTGCCGGTCAGATCGGATACTCTCTCCTCGTCCGCATCGCCTCCGGTGCCATGTTCGGCCCCGATCAGCCGGTCATCCTCCAGCTCCTCGAAATCGAACCCGCCCTCCCAGCCCTCCAGGGCGTCGTCATGGAACTCGACGACTGCGCCTTCCCGCTCCTCCAGGGCATCGTCCCCACTTCCAACATGGACGAAGCCTTCCGCGGCGTGAACTGGGCCCTCCTCGTCGGCAGCGTCCCCCGCAAACAAGGCATGGAACGCAAGGACCTCCTCAACATCAACGGCAAGATCTTCATCGGTCAGGGCCAGGCCATCCAGCGCTCCGCCGCCTCCGATGTCCGCATCCTCGTCGTCGGCAATCCCTGCAACACCAACTGCCTCATCGCCCTCAATAACGCCCGCGATATCCCCGCCCACCGCTGGTTCGCCATGACCCGCCTCGACGAAAACCGCGCCAAAAGCCAGCTCGCCGCCAAAGCCGGTCGCCACGTCAGCGAAGTCACCAACATGACCATCTGGGGCAATCACAGCAGCACTCAATACCCAGACTTCTTCCACGCCAGAATCGGCGGCACCCCAGCCACCGACGTCATCAGCGACCACGACTGGCTCAAAGGCGACTTCATCTCCACCGTCCAACAACGCGGCGCAGCCATCATCAAGGCCCGCGGCCTCAGCTCCGCAGCCAGCGCCGCCAACGGCGTCGTCGATACCGTCCGCAGCCTCACCACACCCACCCCAGCCGGCGACTGGACCAGCGTCTGCGTCGTCTCCGACGGCTCCTACGGCATCGAAAAAGGCCTCGTCACCGGATACCCCATCCGCACCGACGGCCAGAACTGGGAAATCGTCCAGGGCCTCTCCCACAACGACTTCGCCCAGTCCAAAATCGACGCCACCATCAACGAACTCAAAGAAGAACGCGAAGCCGTCAGCGAATTGCTCCCAGCCTGACCCGCCTCCGCTTCCGCGGCGGTGCGCCCTCCGAACCCTCCGGTCCGGCGCACCGCCGCCCATTTTTTCCCCGTAACCCGGCCCGCGGAACGAATCCGCCCGCCGGAAACGCTCTCTTTACAACTCCCCCGTCCCACCCAAACTCCCGCCCCTTATGCTGAGCGTCTTCATTGTCCTCGTGACCATCATCCTCGTGGCAGTCTGCCTGCTCCTCATCCTGCTTGTCCTCATGCAGCGGCCGAAACAGGAAGGCCTCGGCGCCGCCTTCGGCGCAGGCGTCACCGACCAGATCTGGGGCAGCCAAACCACTAACGTCCTCCAGAAAGGCACCGTCTACCTCGGCGTCCTCTTCTTCGTCCTCAGCCTCGTCCTCGCCATGCTCAAAGCTCGCGAAGCACGCAACTTCACCATCGATCTCCCGAAAACTTCCCCAGTCGCCACCGCGCCTGCCACCCTCCCAGCCGACGCCTCCACCACCCCTGCAACGTCACCCATCACCGTGACCCCAGGCTCAGCTTCCCCAGCCCCAATCACCATCAATCCAACCCCGGCCCCGGCCGCGGAGACGCCAGCAGCAGCTCCCGCGACCGAAACCCCAGCGACCGCTCCTGCCGCGGAAAC
>CANHUG010000026.1 GCA_947462995.1 Verrucomicrobiales bacterium
CCGCCCCCACGAAGAGGTCTGTCCGATTACCCTCGCCCGCCCGATTGAACACTCCAAGAGTGGTCTGTCCAATCCTCACACTCCCTCATCCCATCAAGGCACGCTGACCGCCCCCACGAAGAGGTCTGTCCGATTACCCTCGCCCGCCCGATTGGATCAATGCATTCCTGCGCGGGTTGCCCCCGCACTCTGCAAGAGGTCTGTCTCCTTGCCCACATCATCCTGACAGCCCACGAAGGTCTCAACTCCTGTTCCGATTTTCACGGCCAACACGCCCTCACCCCATACCTAAAGTGGTCTGGCAAATCTCAACGGCGAGCCATTCAAGACAGTCCTTTTTGGCTTCTTCAGCTCGGTCCCACATCGCTCACCGCCCGAAAACGAATAGCCGGAAAACAATTCCTTGACTTTATTAGCCCCGCATGTTCAGTATTACCGCACCACAATGGCCAAGCCACGCGTCTACACTGAGCCGGAGACTGAAGCAGGGATTTACCACGTCTGCTCACGCGTGGTCGACCAGCGGTATATCTTCGGGGAGCCCGAAAAGGAAGAGTTTGTCAGGATGATGCGGTCATTGGCCGCGTTTCACGGCGTCGAGATCCTGACGTTTTGTGTGATGTGCAATCATTTCCACATCCTGCTACGCGTGCCGCGGCGGCCTGACGGATATGATCTGCCGCTCGAAACGGTCCTGGAGCGCTGGAAGGCATCGGTCGGCGATGCCTGGCGGAAGGGGATGACGCGGCAGTTTGCGGCTTATGAACAGAGCGGCAACGGGGCGGTGATCGAGGAATGGCGGCAGCGGATGATGGCTCGGATGTTCCGGCTCACAGAGTTCGCGAAGTCGCTGAAGCAGCGTTTCTCGCAGTGGTACAACCGTCGGGTGGGCCGGAAGGGGACACTGTGGGAGGGGCGCTACAAAAGTGTCATTGTGGAGGATGACCACACGGCGCTCCGCACGATGAGTGCCTACATCGATTTGAATCCTGTCAGGGCCGGAATGGTGGCCGATCCCGGCGATTACCGGTGGTCCGGGTACGCTGAAGCGATGGCCGGGCAGTTGCTAGCAATCGAGGCACTCGTGAAGGTCACCGGATGGACTGCCGAGCGGGTGTACGGCCGGGGTCTGGGTGCGCCGGAACCAGTGGAAACGGATCGGCAGCGCCGCCGGCGGCAGTTGGAATCGTTGGTGCGTTACCGACGGTTGCTGGGGATTGCAGGCAGACCGCGAGTTGATGAGAACGGCAGCTTGGTGCGGAAGGGACTGAGTGAAAAGACCCGGGCGCGTCTGGAGGGAGAGGGCGGGATCCGAACGGAATTGCTAATGAGGCGCGTGCGGCACCTGACCGACGGGGTGATCCTCGGGAGCCGCGGGTTCATCGACGGGTGGTTTGAACGGAACCGGAACTGGTTCAGCGGAAGCAGCCGGGAGCAGCGAAAGACTGGAGCGCGGCCGATCGGGAAGGAATGGCGGGAATTGTACAATCTGCGGCAGCTGAGGGAGTGAGGAGGCGTTGCAACAACTGCCGCAAGCACCACCGATGGATCACCAATCACGCGAAAACCAACAATTGCGGCCATCGGCGGCCCAAGCCTCGCGAAATCAGCTCCGCTGAAACCCTCGCGCTCTCGCCCAGAGAATTCATCCCCACGCCCAAGCGACTGCGCCGCCCACCGCCGCAAATCTGCCCCATGAGGCGGAATAGAAATCGCCGCTCCGCCCGTCAGCCCACCCGCGTCCGCTGCGCTGATTTTCCATTGCCAGCACGCCCCGCGCCGTGGCATGTCCACCCGCCGTCGGCTCGCGCCCGGCTCTGTCTTCCCTCCTCAAATTCAACCGTTCACTCTCATGCCAAGACCCGTCACCCTATTCACCGGTCAGTGGGCCGATCTGCCGATCGACACCATGCTCCAAAAAGCCAAATCCTTCGGCTACGACGGTGTGGAACTCGCCTGCTGGGGCGACCACTTTGAAGTCGCCAAGGCCGACCAGGCCTACTGCGATGCCCGCCGCGCTCAACTCGATGCCGCCGGTCTCAAGTGCTTCGCCATCTCAACCCACCTCGTCGGTCAGGCAGTCTGCGATAACATCGACGCCCGTCACCAGACCATCCTCCCCGACTACATCTACGGCGACGGCGACCCGGAAGGCGTCCGCCAGCGCGCCGCCGAAGAACTCAAAAAAACTGCCCACGCCGCCCAGCGCTTCGGCGTCAAAGTCGTCAATGGCTTCACCGGCTCCAGCATCTGGCATCTCTGCTACAGCTTCCCACCAGTCCTTCCCGGCCAGATCGACGCAGGATACAAGGACTTCGCCAAGCGCTTCATCCCCATCCTCGATGAATTCCAGAAGTGCGGCGTCCGCTACGCCCTCGAAGTCCATCCGACCGAAATCGCCTTCGACATCAGCAGCGCCCAGCGCGCCCTCGAAGCCCTCGACTTCCACCCCGCCTTCGGCTTCAACTACGACCCCTCACACTTCGGCTATCAGGGCGTCGACTACGTCGGCTTCATCCGCAAGTTCCACGACCGCATCTTCCACGTCCACATGAAAGACGTCGCATGGAACCTCGGCTCGGAAGCCGGTGTCTTCGGCGGTCACGTCGACTTCCACAAGCCTGAGCGCTTCTGGGACTTCAAGTCCGTCGGCCGCGGCAACATCAACTTCGAAAAAATCATCCGCGCCCTCAATGACGTCGGCTACGCCGGCCCTCTCAGCGTCGAATGGGAAGACGGCGGCATGGACCGCGAATTCGGAGCCGCAGAGTCCGCAGCCTACGTCAAACGCGTCGACTTCCCCTCCTCGAACATCGTCTTCGACGCCCAGTTCGACAAGTCGAAGCAGTCCTGACAGACAGCGCACTCTCTAACATCATCACGGCCGGAACGCTCAGGCGTTCCGGCCTTTTTGCTGCCCGCATCCTAGCCGCTCAGCGGCCTCCGCTGCCATCGCCACGCTTGCCTCTCCCTTTCACACGCTCCTCCCCGCGAATCACCGCCAGCAGCGGACGATGATCGCTCGCCAGCCGCCACGCCGGATGGGCCTCAACCGCACACGCACGCTCCACCACCTCCGGAACCAGCCCCGCAGACGCTAGCAGAAAATCAATCCGCGTGTAGGCATCGTCCTCGGGATAATGATAGGTCCATCGCTCGCCGCGGTCATCAGCGCACGGTATCTCCGTCAGATACCCTCCCCCCTGCCGGAAACCACGGATCGCCCGCAGCGCCGGCGCGTCCCGCGTGTCGTTGAAATCCCCGTACACTATCAGATTCACCTCGGGCGTCTCCGTTAGAATCGCGTCTACCGCCTTCCTCACAAGGTGTGCCTCATTGCGTCTCATCAACCCCTCGTCCGCCTCCGGCGTGTCCCGCCGACTCTTCAAATGAACCCCGCAGCACCGCAGCTGCCAGCCCGGCCGTACCGCCACCGTCACATCCAGCATCCCCCGCTGCACCGGAAACCGCGCCCCATCAAGTTGATAGAACATCCCCGTCTGCGAAGCCCGCGATACCACCGGATACCGGCTCAGCAACGCCAGATGCCGCGTCGTATCCGCACCTCCAACCCATTCACGATGCGGCAGCTCCACCCCCTCCTCCGCCAGCATCTCCTGCAGTCGCTCCAAATCCTCCTCGCTCCCCACCTCGCAAACCCCCAGCACATCCGGCCGCATCGCCGCCAGCACCTCCACCACCGCACTCACCTCCTCCCGCGGCTTCCCACGCATCCCATCCGCCGGCAATGGCCCGCCCACCCGCACGAAATTCCGCAAATTCCACGACACAAACCGCACCTCCCCTCCCCCTTCATCCCCCCGCCCTTCCTCCTTCGCCACGGCCGCCGCCGCCTCCACAACCTTCGCCGCCGCCCCCACCCCGCCATCATCCTCCGCCCGATTCGGCGAAACCGCAGCCATCAACGCAAAAGAGGCACCCATCAGGGTGCCTCTCGCAAAAAATTCAGCCTTTAGGCGCTTCATGCGCTCACTCCTCAGATCTTAGTGTCCTTCTCCTCCACCGCCTTTGTGATCTCATGCTCGAACTCTTGCCGGGCCTTCTTGAATTCCCCCATGCTCCGGCCAAGCCCACGCGCAAATTCAGGCAGCTTCTTCGCCCCGAACAGGAGCAGGATCGCAAGAAAGATGAGAAACATCTCCTGGCCGCCGATGCCGGCGAAGGCGAAAAGGGAGGGAAGCGTATTCATGTTGAGGAAAGGGTACGGGACGTTCAGGGCCTTGCAAAAGGAAACTTCCCCGGCGGTTCCGCGCCGGATGGCTCTGTTCAGTAAGCGTTACGCCCAACCCATCGTGTCTGTTTCATCACCCGGCGCATTCACAGCGCCGCCGCCGCCACCTGCGTCTCAGGATTCGTGATCCGACCCTTGTTCTCAGGCCTCGTCGCCGCTGTCAGCTCCCCACGGAACTTCGCAATGAAACTCTCCGTCGGCCACGAACACGCCTCCCCGAACGCACAGATCGTCTTCCCGTCAATCTGATAGGCCACACTCTCCAGCAGCCCCACATCGTCCGGCGATGCCGTCCCGCCGGCAATCCGGTCGCTGATCTTCCGCATCCACAAGCTCCCCTCACGGCACGGCGTGCACTGCCCGCAGCTCTCGTGCGCGTAGAACGTGTTCAGGTTGTTCAGCACCCACGCCATGCTCCGCGAGTCGTCCATGATGATCACCCCGCCGGATCCAGCCATCGACCCGCACGCCGCAATCGTGTCGAAATCCATCGGAATGTCCCACACCGTCAGCTCCTTGATGCTCCCGTCCGGCTGCTTCACCTTGAAGACCTCGTCCGCTCGCAGCACCTTCGCCGATGACCCACCCGGAATGATCGCCTTCAGCGTCCGCCCAGGCTTCAGCCCGCCGCACATGTCCTCGATCACCTCCCGCATCGTCACCTTCCCGACCTGAATCTCGTAATACCCCGGCTTCACCACGTCCCCGCTGACACACAGAATCCTCGTCCCCGTATTCCGCGGCGTCCCCAGCTTCGCATACTCCGCCCCGCCCATCTCAATGATGTGCTTCACGTGGCACAGGCTCTCCACATTGTTCACAATCGTCGGACACATGTACAACCCAAGCGCCGCCGGAAAATACGGGGGCTTGATCCGCGGATAAGGCCGCTTGCCCTCCAGACTCTCGATCAACCCAGTCTCCTCACCGCAGATATACGCCCCGGCCCCGCGGTGCACATAAATCTCCAGATCAAACCCCGACCCACAGATGTTCTTCCCAAGAAAGCCCTTCGCCTTCGCCTCCTCAATCGCACGCTCCAGAATCTGCGCCCCCTCCGGAAATTCCTCCCGGATGTAAATGTACGCAAGGTGCGCACCCACCGCAAAACACGAGATCGTCATCCCCTCGATCAACTGGTGCGGATCCTGGTGAATGATATACCGGTCCTTGAACGTCCCCGGCTCGCTCTCGTCCGCATTGCAGATCAGATACACCGGCTTCGTGTTGTTCGGCGGAATGAACGTCCACTTCACCCCAGTCGGAAAGCCCGCGCCCCCTCGCCCGCGCAACCCGCTCAGCTTCACCTCCTCAGTAATCGCCTTCGGCTCCATCTTCAGCGCCTTCTTCAACTGCTCATACCCGCCCTCCTGAAGACTCCGCTCAATCGACGTGTTCCAACCCTCGCGGTCCACATTGCGGAAAATCAGCCGATGTTCCTTCGGGTGCGGTTGCTTGCCGGATTTGTACGTGATGGCCATGGTGCGGAAGAAAATCGAACGTTGCAGCAGCGGCCAGCGGTCAGCCGACTCGCCACCAGAAGAGATTCGATTTCTACCCTGCCCCGGCAACTGAATTTGTGAAATTTTTCACAAGCCCCCGGGCCCCTCCCTTTTCGCACGGTTCGCGTGATCCCTCCCAGGCTTTGCTTAATCCAATCAGCAGGGAGGAACCCTCCTCCCGCCGCCTGCCATGATCCTCCGTTCCGCCCTTCCCCTCCTCGCGCTCGCCGCGTCCCTCCACGCCGCCGACGGCATCTCCGGAGTCTGCGCCCGCAACCCAGCAGGCGCCATCATCGCCGCCCACGCCACCGACGACGACCCGGACACCAACTTCCACCTCATCCAGGGCGAGGCCTCCGGCAAACCCGGCACCGCCGGAAACTACCGCGCCATCTTCAGCCTCAAATCCGCCTCGGGTGCCGCCATCCCTCTCCTCGACGACGACGGAAACCCCGTCTCCTCCCTCATCTCCCCCACCGCCTCCCTCATCAACGCCGCAGGCACCGTCACCCTGCGCCTCGGCTTCGCACCAACCGACCCACTCGACCGCAACGAACTCTACCGCGTCGCCGCCACCGTCCAGCGCCAGACCAGCGCCACCACATGGACCAACGTCGGTTCCAGCAACGGCCCGCTCCAGCACTTCATCACCTTCGCCAACTCCCCCGGCGACCCCTCCCTCAACGCCTTCGCCACCTCCGAATCCATCAACCTCAACCGCCCAGTCATCGTCCGCTCCAACCCAGGCGACGAAGAATTCTCCGTCTCCGGCTCGCTCGACATCCTCCGCCTCGACGAAACCGACGCCGAACCCGCCAGCGCCACCATCCCCCTGACGTTCACGCTCTCCCTGGAATCCTCCGCAGGAACCTCCATCCCCCTGGCAACTTCCACCACCACTCTCGACGCCGATGCCACCAGCCACCTCGGCGGTCTCCCCGCCGTCACCTCCGTCCCCTTCACCCTCCGCTTCGCTCCCGCCGACTGGAACGACCTCCTCCCCACCGAAGGCTATCAACTCAAGGTCTCCCTCGCCCACACCGACCCCGACGGCACTCCCATCGACGACTTCGCCAATCGCCCGGTCGCCTCTCCCACTAACCGCCTCTTCGCCTTCACCGGCGACATCTACTTCGGCAGCACCCGCGCCCGCTTTTCCGCCGTCTCCGGCGATCCCTCCACCGGCGGCACCAATCTCCCCAACAATGTCCTCCAATCCTCCCTGACAATCCCCGCAGGCAACGGCACCCTGGCAGGCAACGACGCCACTTCCCGCCGCTTCGGGGGTTCCCCCATGGAAGTCTGGATCGAACCCGGTCCCTCCGGCCAGCTCGTCTTCTTCCGCGGCCTCGGCCAGGTCGCCTTCAATACCACCGACACCGACCTGACCACTCTCGGCGGGCTCCGCGTCATCCGCACCACCATGCGGCTCAATCAGAACGGTCTCTCCGCCGACGCCTTCGGCGTCTTCCTCCCCGATGGCTTCGGCTACTCCCGCTCCGCCACCGGCCGCCGTCTCCGCAGCATCCACGAATTCACTAACCTCCCCTGCGGCCCCGACCTCCTCCCCGCCAGCTCCGTCCTCACCATCTCCGGCCCGGGCACCATCCACGCGGTCCACGATTCCCTCCCGCTCCGCGTCTCCACACCGGAAATCACATGGGACCTCACCGCCGGGACCTTCACCATCCCCTCCGGCTCCCCAGTCACCTACGTCCGCGCCGCCGAAGACGCCACCTTCGCCACCCCGCCCCTCTCCAACGACGCCTACTGCCGTGCCGCCCGCGAACTCCTCGCCGACATGGTCGTCACCACCAGTCCCGAGGGCCGCGCCATCATCCAATCCGCCGCCATCGGCTTCTCCGACGGCTCCTTCCGCGCCCACTTCCCCCAGCAAGCCGAAATCTCATGGGCCGGGCGCGGCCAGCTCGTCATCAACGAAGGCCGCATCAGTCTCCGCGACAGTCTCCTTGAATCCCCGCGCCAGCTCTCCGCCCTCTATCAGCGCGGCTGCCCCAAAGACCCCTGCGGCCTCAACGAACCTGTCTTCGTCACCGTCTCGCCCTCCGAAAACTCCCTCCGCTTCACCGCCGACGGCGGCCTCAAACTCAACGGCACCCTCGACGTCCCCGAAGAACTCCGCTGGGGCAAAAACGGCCCAGCCACCTACGCCCACCGCACTCAGGGCTTCGCCGAAACCCGCTTCCACATGCCCGGAAACATCCTCCGCGCCTCGGAAAACGACCGCTCTCTCCTCCCCGGCCAGGAACCCGCCGCCCTCCTCTTCACCGGCATGGGCTCTCCAGACGATGAATCCCTGGCCGAACGCCCCGGCACCCCGCCACAAGGCCAGCCCGATCTCTATAATCTCGGCAACGCCGACTACGCCGGTCTCAACTTCCGCCGATCCTCACAAAACGCATGGAGCGTCCTCGGCGGTGGCGAAATCGGCAACGCCGCCAACCCCTATCCACTCCACCCGGCCGCCAAATACTACGCCCGCTTCGGCGGCGTCTCCGGCCGCCACCAGTCCCCGCGCGCCGCTCCCAATGCCCCCTCTGCCTTCAGCTCGGTCTTCCTCTACGGCTTCCGCTGCAACCTCTCCGGCATCGCCCTCGGCTACCTCGATAACCTCAACGTCTTCTCCGCCGTCGGCGGCGGCCTCCACGTCCCCGGCGACATCCCCGGCTCTAACGGAAATCCCGCACCACCCCCGGGCGTCGTCATCGAACCTCTGCCCGCGGGCATGAACCGCGGCCCCGCAGCCTTCGACCAGCGCTTCGCCTCCCTCACCTTCCACTGCGACGGCCGTCCCGATAAAGCCGAACTCGACGGCACCACTCCACATCGCCTCGAATACTGGAACGTCTGGTTCCAACCCCTCACGTTCTCCTTCTCCTCCAAAACCACCCCGGGGCCGGGCGGCATCCCCTGCCCAATCCCCGGCACCGGCGGTCTCTCCCTCGGAGCCTCGGTCTTCATTCCGTCCATCTCCTCCGTCCGACCTCAGGCCGTCTTTACCTTCAAACCTAACGGCAACCTCGTCACCCGCGCCGAAGCCGCTTCCTACGGCACCGAAGATTCTTCTCTAACCATCCCGCCCGAAATCCCCGTCAACGGCCCGGGCAACGTCGCCTATCGTCTCGCCACCCGCGGCAAAGCCTATCTCAACAACCCCGCCGCCCCCAACGCCCCCACCGGCCCAGGCGATGGCTGGATCAATCTCTTCGGCGCTCTCGACGTCCCCTTCTTCTGCGACCTCAAGGTCCAGCTCCACGTCTCCAATCCCTCCGCCCCCGAAAACCCGGCCACCGCCAACCCCGACGCCTCCTCTCATATCATGGGCGGCTGGTCGTCCCACGACGCCCTCGCCAGTCCCTTCGCATGGACCGAAGCCGGCCGCACTCCATTCAACCACGACGCCTTCGACGCCACTCAGGCCGGCTTCACCGGCCAGCTCGCCGCCTACCGCAACCCCATCCCAGCCGCCGACCCTAACCTCACCCGCTTCCTCCCCCGCGCTCAGCAGGAATGGCTCGAGGTCTTCCGCATGGACTACGCTGTCCGCTTCAACAGCTCCACCCTCGCCTTCACCGGCGAAGGCGAACCCGCAGGCGATCTCCTCGTCCTCAAAGCCAAACACCGGCTCCTCAACCTGACCTCCTCGATCGCCGAAATCACCTTCGGCGCCTCCTACGAGGGCCTCCCCGTCCTCAATGTCACCAAGGTCCTCAACGACGCCATCTCCGGGGCAGCCGCCGGTGCCTTCAATCAGCTAGCCTCCGCAGGCATGGACGCCACCGGCCTGACCAACGCCGTCAACTCCATCGACAAGCTCCTCGCCACTGGCATCAGCGATCTCATCGAGGCTCAACTCGGAGCCGCCATCGACAACGTCACCGCCTCCATCCCCATCCCCTCCGTCGAATCATGGCGCGGCTCCCCTGCCGCAGCCATCGACATCTCCCCGTTCTCCGACGCCATCGCCAGTCTCGCCAGCGCCCCCACCGGCGCCATCGACTCCGCCGGCCTCTTCGTCCAGGAAATCGACTCCCGCCTAGCTGACATCGACCGCGGTCTCGCCTCCATCCTCGCCTTCCTCCCCTCCGAAGCACAGATCGCCTCCGGTCAGGGCCCCATCCGTAATCTCTCCGTTAGTCTCCTCGAACAGGCCATCGGCGGCAACCCCATCGGCGACGCCATCGCCGACAACCTCTCCACCATCATCGCCGAGGGCATCGAACCGGAACTCAAACGCGCCGGCCCAGCCCTCGCCGAGGTCCGCTCCTCCGTCCTCAAGGTCCGCGCCGCCATCCAGAAAGCACGCGACTCCCTCCAGTCCGGCAGCGGTCTCCTCCGCGAAATCCAATCCGCCCTCTCCATGGGCACGTCCTTCGCCAACTCGGTCCGCGACGACCTCAAATCATGGGCCGTCTCCACCCCGGGCAACCTCACAGAACGCGGCCCCGCATGGATCCGCTCCGAAATCCGCCGCCTCATCCTCCGCCGCTTCTACGCCGACTCCGCCGCCGCTAAACTCCAGGGCGCGCTCCGCTATCACTTCACTTCCGTCCGCCAGGCCTTCCGCGGCGCCATCGACGGTCTCCTCGGCGAGGTCAACCGCACCATCCGCGACGGGGTCTCCTCAGCCCTCAAATCCCTCGACGACGAACTCGGCCTATCCCAGTTCACCTCAGGCCTCGGCCAGGCCAGCGAATCCCTCGGCGCTGCCGCCGTCGAAGGCTACGCTCGCATCGCCGGCGACAGCATCGACAAGCTCCGCATCGACGCACGCATCCGCCTCCGCGCCGCCGACGACTTCGAATTCAAAGGCTGGCTCGAGGTCAACGCCCTCAACGCCAAATCCCCGCGCGCCAAATGCTATTGCGATAACCCCTCCGAAATGCGCGACGGCGCTGAAATCATCATCGGAGGCGAGGCTCCTATCACTTTCATGAGCGAGGGCACCGGCAAAGAAGAGGACAACGCCCGCATCCGCGTCCAGGGCATGTTCGCCTTCGGTGCCTGCGGCCCTCCCGGCACTCCCATCTCCCTCCTCGGTCTCGGCGGTCAGCTCGAAATGACAGGCGAAATCAACGTCGCCGGCGTCACCATCCGCGAAATCGGCTTCATCTTCTCCTTCGGCAAAGCCTCTAACTACTTCGGCGCTAAAGCCCGCGCCTCCTTCAAAGGCTACGAATTCGCCGCCGCTCTCTTCGTCGGCTCCACCTGCGGCGCTGAACCGCTCCGCTTCGTCGATCCCTCCATCGCCACGCTCCTCACTCACCCCAAGGTCGGGGTCCTCAAATCCGAAGCCGAAATCGACTCTACTCGCATCACCGGCTTCTACGTCTACGCCGAAGCATGGATCCCCCTCAACGAAATCTTCGGCATCCCCACCACCTGTCTCTTCTCCGTCCGCGCCGGCGTCGGCGCAGGCCCCTTCGTCTTCGCCGTCGATGTCCCCGGCCCCATGTCCCAGCTCATGGTCGGCTCCAAACAATTCCTCGGCTTCGACGTAGACCTCCTCTGCATCGCCTCCGCCACCGCTGAAGTCCGGCTCACCGGTGCCATCACCATTCCCTTCGAAGACCCAGTCAACTCCAGCCCCGATCTCCTCGAAAACAAATCCGCCGACGAATCCTACGGCGGCAGCGCCGAAGGCCTCGCCCTCCGTCTCCTCGGCGAAGCCAGCTTCACTATCGAAATCTGCCTTCTCGTCTGCGTCGAGTTCACCAAGGACTTCGATTTCTACGCCCAGGTCGGCGGCAATAACACTTCCTTCGGCTTCGGCCACTGATCCCCTCAATTCCCATGATCCGCCCGCTCGCCTTCCTCCTCCTCGGCCTCGCCGCACTCCGCGCCCAGGACCCCATCCCGGACGCCGTCACCTGCGCAGGCACCTCCGCACTCGACCCGGCCGGCCGCCCGTGGGGCTACGTCGTCCTCAATGCCCGCAACCCAGCCACCCTCAACGGACGCGCCCTAGCCGTCTTCATCAAACCTGGCCCGCCCGAAAGCCCAGCCTCCTTCGCCAACGCCGGAATCCTCACCCCCCAATCGGATCCCACCGTCCTCCGCACATTCCTCCAGCGCTCCGCCTGTCTCGGCGAAGACCGCCCGCTCCTCGAAGGCGTCACCGCTGAACTCTTCCGCCTCAAACGCTGGGAAGACGCCGGTAAACCTCCCTACTCCCCAGCCAACGCTCACCTCCACGGCCCCGCCAGCCCAGTCCCCGCTCTAGCAGATCGCCTCGGCGCTCTCCTCCAGCGCGCCTCCTCGGACGCCGACATGGCCCAGTCCCTCCTCCTCATGGGCCGCGGCCGCCCCACCATCAAACAAGCCCTCGGCCAGGCATGGGCCGGACCACTCCCCGTCGCCCCGGGCAACACCGAAACCACCATCGAAATCCGCGACTGGGACGTCGCCGGAAACCGCAGTCTCTCCGTCGTCGGCCGGGTCTCCCTCGTCGCTTCCCTCCCGGCTCCCCTCCCAGCCCCAGGCCCTCCCGTCCAGATCCCGGAACTCAACGCCAAAGGCGACCTCAATATCAAACTCCGCTGGGGCACCACCACCGAACTCGCCCGCCGCATCCTCCTCACCTCAGGCTTCGATGTCTGGCGTCTCCCCTCCACCGCCGCCGCTTCCCTCCCTCCCAATCCTTCCCTGACCGACCTCGCCGCCGCCAACGCCATCAAGGTCAACAATCTCCCCATCGCCCCGCCCAAAAGCTTCACCACCGGCAACCCAGCCGCCCTCACCGACGCCGCCAACACCGCCGCCGACGCCTCCACCTACTTCTTCGCCGACGACAACCGCCGCTTCCAGGGCGGCACGCCCTTCGACGACGGGCAGCGCTTCATCTACTTCATCACCCCCCTCGACCTCCTCGGCCGCCCCGGCACGCCTTCCCCCGCTGGCACCGCCGAGGCCTGCCGCCGCATCCCGCCGGATGTCCCCAAAGGCCTCAAGGTCCGCAATCTCTACGAATTCACCGCCGCCTCCACCCGCGAACAGCGCTTCGAAATCTCATGGGCGCCTAACACCAATCGCGCCGAACCCGCCCCGGACCCCGCCACCGGCAATCTCCTCCCCCGCGACATCACTTCCCATTACGAAATCTTCCGCGGCTCCGACCTCGAGGACCTCCACGACCCCGCTCGCCACTCCAATCTCTCCCTCGTCTCTCAGTTCCCTCACGATTCCCCTCTCCCTGACGGAACCACAGACCACTCCATCATCGATACGTCTCTCCCCGTCCTCGCTCCCCAACTCGGCGAAGCCCCGCCCGCCCCTGGCACCACCGCCCCGCGCGATTCCTTCTTCTACGTCATCCGCGCCGTCCGCCTCGACCCCACCGACCCGCTCAAGTGCCGCATCGCCTCAGCCTTCAGCGCCCCAGTATTCGCCACACTCCATGAACTCGAAGGCCCTGACGCACCCACCGTCGATCTCTCTATCAATTGCGCCCGCGCCCTCGTCGGCTACGAAACCCGCGGGCTCCTCACCCAGAACCCTCCCGTCCCCGCTCGCCACTTTTCAGTCCGCTGCATCGTCCGCCGCATGGACGCAGCCATCGCATGGGCCAGCTTCAAACTCGATGTCCTCAACCCAGACGGCTCCACCGCCGCCACCCACGATCTCGACCAGCACTGGTTCTCCTCCGACGACCAGGAAGTCGAACAGGACTTCGTCTTCGAACACCCCGGCACCCCCCGCGTCCGCTGGTCCGTTCAGGTCGGCGGCTACAGCGGCTCCCGCAGCCGCTGGTCCCCGGGCGTCACCGACACCGACTTCTCTAGCGACTCCCTCCTCGTCCACCGCTTCCGCACCGCCGAACTCTCCCCAGTCTCCTTCCAGCCGGAACACCCGCTCGCCCCTCAGATGACCGTCGGCAACCCGGTCACTTCCGTCCCAGTCTCGTGGGAACGCAAGGAAGACGGGCTCCTCCTCTGGAACCTCAACCTCCCCGCAGGCCTCGAAGTGCTCATCCAGCGCGAATCCTCACCCGGCGCATGGCGCTTCACCGATGTCGTCAAAGGCGACAACGGCCCCATCTACTTCACCGACGGTCTCTCCGCAGGCGGTTCTCCTAACGCCACACGCCGCGCCTTCGTCCTCCGCCCTCCCCAGCTCCCTGACGAAATCTGCGTCCCCCTCATGACCGCCACCGACGGCGGCGGAGCCATCGCCCCCATCGTCATCAAAGGCAAACTCCCCCTCAAAGGCCGCGAATTCCGCATCTACCGGCAGCTCGAAAACGGTTCCCTCTCCATGATCTCCCAAGGCACTGGCGACGAATGCACCCACTTCGCCTTCCACGACGGCGTCGCCTCCGGCACCTGCGCCCGCCGCTCCTACTTCGTCCAGGCCCTCGACAAAAACGGCAACCCTAGCGCCCTCGTCCAGGCCGGAAAGGATGTCTCCCCCGCCGTCAAAGCACCCCGCCCGCGCCTCAGTCAGCTAAAACCCGCCGGCGACGACACCAACCCCGCCATGCTCATCGAATGGTTCTGCCCGCCCTCAGGCATCGAACGCTTCGAACTCCTCATCAATTCCTCCGTCCCCCTCAGCATACCCTCGCAAATCATGACCGCCGCTCTCATCAAACCCGCGGTCGTCAAACCAAAGGGCACCGGCACCGGCGGCCCCAAACTCCGCTTCACCGAAACCTTCCGCACCCCAGCCGTCGGCGGCCCCGACTTCAACGACATCATCCAGTCCGAAAACGGCCGCTTCCGCATGGAATGGCCCGTCAAACCAGGCACCTCCTACACCGTCAGTCTCCGCGCCGTCTCCTGCGGCACCAGCGCCGGCGACCCTAGCACCGAGGAATCCTTCACATGGTCCCTCCCCGTCACCATCATCGACGAACCCATCCCATGGCCCGCACGCCCGCTCCCTCCGGTCCGCAACGCATGGCACCCAGCCATCGCCGCCGTCCTCCTCCCCACCACCACCGGCCCCGGCATCCCCGCCGTCAGACGCGGCGGCTATCAATCCCCGGAGTCCCCCGATGACATCGTCGCCGCCGTCCGCATCGGTAGCCAGCTCGGCAAACCCGGCGATCTCCAGCCCGACCACGGCTACTGGCGCTATCAACCCACCGCCTCTTCCCCCGGCAATGGTAAAGCCAGCTTCGAAAACTTCATCCCCCGCGACGCCCAGGCCCCCACCAGCACCGGCCCGCTCCCCGTCGTCCTCTACCGTCGTCAGATCTTCCCCGACGGCTCCCTCGGCGATGTCATTCAGGTCTCCCCGCTCATCCAGGCCGTCGCCCAATCCCGCGGCCAGAACTTCTCTCGTCTCCTCGACCCCTATCTCCTCGTCGTCGACCACACCACCGTCGTCTCGGACTTCCCTCAGCCGCTCGACCTCTGCATCCTCGACACCCAGCCGTCCCTCGCAGGCGCCACCTACCGCTATCTCCTCGCACGCTTTGACGCCGTCAGCGGCGAAATCATCGACGTCGTCCGCGCTGGCGACATCACCATCCCAATCCGCTAACACCATGTCCCGCCTCCCCATCGCCTGCGCTCTCCTCGCAGCCTCCCTCGCCTCTCCGCTGGCCGCCCAGTCGTCTTTTGTCAGGGAATCCACACTCGGCTTCCTCGCCCACGGCCGCGCCGCCGACGGCTCCACCAGTCTCTTCGCCATCGACCGCGCCTCCGGCCTCGTCCGCCACGCCGCCCTCAACGCCGACGGCTCCCTCACATGGTCGGACCCCTTCCCCTCCGGCGTCTCCGGCATCGCCGCCGCCGCCCTCTGGCGCTCCCCAGGCTCCACCGAAGACCGGCTCGCCGTCACCGCACCCGACCATAACCGGATCGAATCCCCGGCCTCCCCCTCCGCCTCCGCCGTCAGCCATCCGGTCACTCCCATGACCGGCCCAGCCTCCCTCGTCGGGCTCCACCCAACCTCCCCCGCCGCCGCCCACTTCGTCGCCGCCACTTCCGCGAACGGCGACCCAGCCTTCGCCCTCAGCGGCCTCAGCCACCACTCCGGCATCCTCGGCAACGCCCTCATCCCCGACTCCCTCCCCGGCCGCGCCAACGCCGTTTCTCTTAACCCAGCCAGCCCACCCCTCGCCGCCTTCATCTTCGACGGCCAATGGCAGGCCTTCTCCGCCACCGCTGCCGGTCTCATCCCCGCCGCCAGCTTCCCCGTCCCCGACGCCACCACCACATGGACGTTCGGTGCCTTCAACCAAGGCAACCCGCTCGCCCAGGTCCTGTACGCCTCCCCAGGCTCGCCCGACCTCCTCGTCCGTCACGCCTCGGAACCCGCCCCAGGCTCGTTCTCCTTCTCCCCGGAAATCTCCCACCCCCTAACCTCAGGCATCGCCCAACTCATCGCCGTCCCCTCCCCCTTCGGCACGCGTCTCGCCGTCCTCTTCTCCGACGGCACCGCCAGTCTCTTCGCATTCGACGGCACCAACCCTCCCGTCCTCCTGACAGACTACCCCGCCTCTCCCGACGGCCCCTTCCTCTTCGCCGCTCCCAACCCCGCAGGCCTCCTCGTCCTCTTCTCCGGCCCTCTCGGCCAGCCGCTCTCCGCCTCGGTCTTCAATGCCGGCTCGCAAAACCCGGACGCCACCCCTGTATCCTCCAGCCAACTCCCCGTTCTCTCCCCGCTCACCCCATCCGAAACCGTCTGGATCTTCGCCGGCGAACCATTCGCCAACCCCGCCGCCACCGCCGTCTCCGGCCGCCGTCTCGGCTCATGGGCCTCCTCTCCTAACGCCATCCCCAGATCCCTCGAAGACCCTGTCTCCATCCTCCCCTTCCGCTTCTCCTCGGAATCCGCCGGCCTCATCCCGCTCCCCGAAACCTCCATCTCGGACCCCATTCCTAACCGCTTCGCCCTCCCCGCTCAGTTCCTCCCCGACGCCGGCCTCATCAGCTTCTCCCCCCTCGCCTCCGCCGCGGGACGCCCCTCCGTTTCCTTCGCCCCGGCCCCCGGCACCTACCTCCCGCTCCCTCCCGCCGACGGAAACCGCGACGGCTCCGTCGCCGCCGTCTCGCTCTCCCTGTCCTCTTCCTCCCCGGGCACCATCCGCTTCCGCACCAGTCCCTCCGCACCATGGTCCTCATGGCCGCCCGTCGATCTCTCCGATCCCCTCAACCCCGTCCCCCTCGCCGCCCTCCCCATCAACACCACCACCACCGTCGAGGCCTTCCTCCTCTCCGCCGGCAGCTCCTCACCCATCACGCGCGCCACCTACCGCATCGCCAACCCAGACGCCCTCACCATCCCGGACTCCACCGACGCCAATCTCAACGGGCTCGCCGACTCATGGGAACTCTCCTTCAACCAGTCCGACCCTAACGCCGACCCCGACAACGACGGCTTCTCCAATCTCGATGAACAGAACGCCGGCTCCGACCCGCTCGACAACGGCCACCTCATCCCCAACCCACCCCTCAACTCCGTCCGGCTCGACCTCGCCGCCTCCAACGGCACCCTCACCCTCACATGGCCAGACAACGCTGGCCCGGTCATCGTCGAATCCAGCCCGGACATGATCACATGGTCCCCCGTCGATCCGCAGCCCGACACCAACTCATGGTCCGCTCCACTCTCCGGCCAGCGCAGCTTCTACCGCCTCCGCCGCCCCTGATCCGCTCCCCCGCTGTCTCCCCATCCCACTCATTTCCCAGCCCGCAGTCCTTGCGTGCACCTTTCGCGCGTGCTTAGTCGCCTCCTTTTTCCCCTTTCCCGAATGAGCACGCCTTCTCCTCTCTCCATCGCAGTCCTCGCCGGCGACGGCATCGGCCCCGAAGTCATGGACGCTTCCCTCACCGTCCTCGAAGCCGCCGGCCAAAAACACGGGCTCTCCTTCTCCTTCAATCACCAGCTCGTCGGCGGCGCCGCCATCGACGCCACCGGCAAAGCCCTCCCCGACGAAACCGTCGCCGCCTGCGAAGCCGCCTCCGCCATCCTCTTCGGCTCCGTCGGCGGCCCTAAATGGGAATCCATGCCCCCAGCCGAACAACCGGAACGCGGAGCCCTCCTCCCGCTCCGCAAACACTTCGGCCTCTTCGCCAATCTCAGACCCAGCATCTGCTACCCCTCCCTCACCCACGCCAGCCCAGTCAAAAACGAACTCATCGCCGGCGGCTTCGACGTCCTCTGCGTCCGCGAACTCACCGGCGGCATCTACTTCGGACAACCCAAAAGCCGCTCCCTCATCAATGGCGAAATGACCGCCATCGATACCATGGTCTACAAACAGTCCGAAATCGAACGCATCGCCCACGTCGCCTTCAAAGCCGCTCAATCCCGCCGCAGCCACGTCACCAGCATCGATAAAGCCAACGTCCTCGAAAACGGCCTCCTCTGGCGCGCCACCGTCGAAGCCGTCGCCAAATCCTACCCCGACGTCCAGCTCTCCCACCTCTACGTCGACAACGCTGCCATGCAGCTCATCCGCAGACCAAAGGACTTCGACGTCGTCCTCGCAGAAAACCTCTTCGGCGACATCCTCAGCGACGAAATGGCCATGATCGCAGGCAGCCTCGGCATGCTCGCCAGCGCCTCCCTCGGCCGCCGCGACCCCAACGGCCTCTACTTCGGCCTCTACGAACCCTCCGGCGGCAGCGCCCCAGACATCGCAGGCAAAGGCATCGCCAACCCCATCGCCCAGATCCTCTCCGCCGCACTCCTCCTCCGCTTCTCCTTCGGCCTCGAAGCCGCCGCCCAATCCATCGAATCCGCCGTCCGCAAAACCATCGACGACGGCTTCCGCACCCGCGACATCTGGACCGACGGCCAAGGCATCACCCTCGCCGACACCCTCACCATGGCCTCCGCCGTCCGCGACCGCCTCTAATCCCCACATCCTCCTCCTCAGGAGCTCAGCACCTGAGCTCCACCCTCGTGCTTTGATTCCCGGCAGCGGGCGGTTCTAACGCACCTGCGGACGCGACATCAGGGCTCGCCAAGCCGAATGGCGCGAATGCCTTTCCTCCGCGCTCTGCTGGTCTTCGCCACGCTCTCGCTATCCGCATGCTCCTACCGCCTCATGGGCATGGGAGCACATCGTGACGTGTTTAAACCTGGCACGCCGCGCGCAAAGGTCATCGCCGCGCTCGGGCCTCCAGCGAAGACAGTCAAAGCCTCTCAAATGCAGTTCGGATCTTCCACGTACGACTCCGCCGACATCCACTACACAAAGAAGCTGATCCCCGAGTGTCCGCGGTCACCCAAAGTGCACCACCGATGGTCACTTTCCGAGGGGTCAAAGTGCACCACTTCCGGAGCGTGAAACGCCTCCGCCCGGCCCGGTTTGATTCGGGAGGATGGGGGCATGTCCCGC
>CANHUG010000027.1 GCA_947462995.1 Verrucomicrobiales bacterium
ACGGGCGGGGCCGCTTGATTGATCCGGCGAGTCCGCAGGTGCGGGTGAGGCTTGAGCAAGTCGCGCTGGCGATGGGGCGAGAGAGGTGGGAGAGCGCGAGGGAGATTATGATTACTGATGACCGACTCGTATTGAAGCGCCCGCTGGACATGCATTTACATCTTCGGGATGGGGACATGCTGGAGCTGGTGGCGGTGGAGAGTGCGCGGCAGTTTGCGGGGGCGGTGATTATGCCGAATCTGGTGCCGCCGGTGACGACCCTTGAGATGCTGAGGGCGTATGAGGCGAGGATTCTGGCGGCGTGCGGGAAGTGGGGGGCTGGGTTCCGGCCGTTGATGACGATGTTTTTCAAGGATTACAGCGAGGCGGAGCTGGAGGCGGCGAGGCCGTATTTATTTGCGGTGAAGTTGTATCCGCACGGGGTGACGACGAACAGCGAGAGCGGGATACACAGTGTGCGGGCGGCGGAGCCGGTGTTGCGTCGGATGGAGGCGCTGGGGATTCCGCTGCTGGTGCATGGGGAGACTGGTGGGTTTGTGATGGATCGGGAGGTGGAGTTTCTGCCGGTGTACGAGTGGCTGGCGACGACGTTTCCGAGGCTGAGGATTGTGATGGAGCACATCACGACTGCGGCGGCGGTGGCGATGCTGGACCGGTATGAGAATCTGCATGCGACGGTGACGCCGCATCACTTGGTGATCACCCTGGACGATGTGGCTGGGGGGTTGCTGCAGCCTCATTTGTTCTGCAAGCCGATCGCGAAGCGGCCGGAGGACCGGGACGCGTTGCTGGCGGCGGCGCTGGCGGCGCATCCGAAATTGATGATGGGCAGTGACAGTGCGCCGCATCCGCGGCATGCGAAGGAATCGTGCGGGTGTGCGGCGGGGGTGTGGTCGGCACCGGTGCTGCTGCCGCGATTGGCGGAGTTGTTTGAGCGGCATGGGGCGCTGGGGCGGTTGCAGGCGTTTGTGTCGGACAATGCGGTGCGGGTGCACGGGTTGGAAGTGCCGGATCGGGAAGTGGTGCTGGAGCGGAAGTCGTGGGTGGTGCCGGCGAGGTGGGAGGGGGCAGGCGGGGATCCGTGTGTGGTGCCGTGGGAGGCCGGGCGGGAGTTGGCGTGGCGGGTGGCTGGGGAATGAGCGGGAGATTTTCGTGTGCTGCGCCGCTTGCCCGGAGACGCGGGCGGGGGCAGGGAAGAGGGATTACGCCATGCCAGTTCAGGATTATCTCGTCACCATCGGTCTGGAAGTTCACTGTCAGTTGAAGACAGCGAGCAAGATGTTCTGTGCCTGTCCGGCGCAATACGGGGAGCAGCCGAATGCGCTGACGTGTCCTGTTTGTCTGGGGTTGCCGGGGGCGTTGCCGGTGCTGAACGAGGGGGCGATCCGGATGACGATTCTTTCGGGGATGATGCTAGGTTGTACGACGCCGCCGCTGGTGAAGTGGGACCGGAAGAACTACTTTTATCCTGACATGCCGAAGGACTATCAGTTAACGCAGTTTGATCTGCCGCTGTGTCTGGGTGGAACGGTGCCGCTGTATGACGATGCGTATCCGAAGGACTGGCAGAAGCGGATTGCGAGGCCCGGGCATGCGATCGGGCTGACGCGGATTCACCTTGAGGAGGATGTGGCGAAGAGCACACACCTTGCGGGGCATACGGTGATTGATTTCAACCGTGCGGGGACCCCGCTGATGGAGCTGGTGAGCGAGCCGGAGATTGAGAGTGCGGAGGAGGCGGTGGCGTATCTGACGAGCCTGCGGCAGATACTGGTTTATGCGGGGGTGAGTGATGCGGATATGGAGAAGGGGCAGATGCGGTGCGATGTGAATATTTCCCTGCGCCCGGTGGGGCAGGAGGCGCTAGGCGCGAAGATTGAGTTGAAGAATCTGAACAGCGTGTCGGCGGTGCGGCGGGCGATTCATTTTGAGATTGAGCGGCAGGCGGACGAACTGGACCGCGGGGTGCGGCAGATTCAGAGCACGCGGCGGTGGGATGATGACCGCGGGGAGACGGCGGTGATGCGGACGAAGGAGGACGCGCATGATTACCGGTATTTTCCGTGTCCGGATCTGGTGCCGGTGCATACGGCGGCGATGGTGGCGGAGATTCGGCCGACGGTGCCGGAGCGGCCGCATGAGAAGCGTGCGAGGTTTGTGAGGGAGTATGGGGTGAGTGATTATGATGCGGGGGTGCTGACGAGTGATGTGGGGTTGGCGGGGTATTTCGAGGAGGCGGCGAAGGGGGCGGCGAAGCCGAAGACGATTGCGAACTGGATCATCAACGACCTGCTGGGGAATCTGGCGGCGGTGGGGAAGACGCTGGCGGAGAATCCGGTGGCGGCGGGTGGGTTGAGGGAGCTGGCGGCGCTGGCGGACGGGGGGAGGATCAATGGCGGGCAGGCGAAGGAAGTGCTTGGGGTGATGCTGGAGACGGGTCGTGCGCCTGGGGAGATTGTGAAGGAGCGAGGGTTGGAGCAGGTGAGCGATACCGGGTTTCTGGATGAGATTGTGGGGCGGGTGCTGGCGGAGAATGCGGATGCGGTGGCGAAGATCAAGGCGGGCAACGACAAGGCGATCAATGCGTTGAAGGGGCAGGTGATGAAGCTGAGCCAGGGGAAGGCGAATCCGGCGGTGGTGGGGGAACTGCTGGCGGCGGCGATTGCGAAAAGCTGAGATTTTCTGCGGGGATCCGGCCGGAAAGCTGCTTGTCATGGGGGTTGAACCCCGTTTAAGCTACCCCCATGAAGATTTCGCGCCCTGCTGTTTGTTCGTCTGGATTTTCTCTGCTGCTGATGCTGGCGGCTGTGCCGATGGTGGAAGCGGCGGCGGTTTCGGCGGGGAATCTGGTGATTTACCGGGTGGGGACAGGAGCGGCTGCGCTGAATAGTACGGCGACGGCGGTGTTTCTGGATGAATACACGCCGACGGGGGCGTTTGTGCAGTCGATTCCGGTGCCGACCACGGGGGCTACGGCGATGACGGCGGTGGGGAATGCGACGACTGAGGGGACTATGTCGGTTTCCGGGGACGGGAGCCGGTTGGTGTTTACGGGTTATCGGAAGGATGCGGGCGGGACGAGTCCGTCGAGTGATACGGCGTTGGTTTCCAACCGGGTGGTTGGGATGCTGGGTCTTGACGGGAGTGTGGACACGTCGACGGCGATCACTGATGCGGGCGGATCGTTGCGGAGTGCGACGGCGGCGAGTTCGACGAGTCCGATTTATATTGGGGCATCAACTGGGTTGAGGTACGTGGCTGCGCAGGGCGCGGGGACGACGTCGACGCTGATTGATTCGCGGAATTCGCGGCAAGTGATGCAGTCGGGTGGGGTTTTGTTTGCGGGAAATGGGACGACGATTCTGCCGAAAGTGCAAAGTTACGGGGCTGGTCCGACGGCGGCGACGGTGGCGACGCCGGTGATTACGCTGGCATCTACGGATGTGATCAATAGCTTCTGGTTTGCGGATTTGAGTGCGACGGTGGCAGGGGACGACACGATGTACGCGGTTAACCAGTTTACGGGGTCGATTTTGAAATACACGTCTGATGGGAGTGCTTGGACGGCGAGTGGATCGTTTACGGCGTCTACGGCGGCGAATGTGACGGGGATTGTGGGTGATTCGGGAGTGGATTTGTATGTGACGAATGCGAGCACGCTATTCAAGTTTTCGGATACGACTGGGTATGGCGGGGTGATGGCGGGAGCGGCGACGTCGATTGCGACGCTGTCGGTTGCGAACACAGCGTTCCGCGGTTTGGCGGCGTTTCCGGTGCCTGAGCCGACGGTGGCGGTGCTTGGGTTGATGGCGTCGCTGGTTGGATTGCGCCGCCGCCGCTGATGGCGGGGGTTGGCAGGCATGAGCCTTTGCTTAAGTGGTTCGCCTCCCGTGGATGGGAGGCGTTCCCATTCCAGCGGGAGGTGTGGCAAGCGTGGCTGGAAGGGCGCAGCGGGTTGCTGCATGCGCCGACGGGGCAGGGGAAGACGTTAGCGGTGTGGGGCGGGCCGTTGCTGGAGGGATTGCAGGGGTCAGGGGGAGGGAAGGCTGAGGGAGGGTTGCGAGTGTTGTGGATCACGCCGTTGCGGGCGTTGTCGGCGGACACGGTGGGGTCGTTGAAGGAACCGCTGGCTGGGTTGGGGATGGATTGGCGGGTGGAGGAGCGGACGGGGGACACGAGTCAGGCGGTGCGGAAGCGTCAGGCGGCAAGGTTGCCGGAGGTGCTGGTGACGACGCCGGAGAGTTTGTCGGTGATGCTGAGTCAGGCGGGAGCGGCGGAGCGGTTTCGGGGGTTGAGCGGGGTGGTGGTGGATGAGTGGCATGAGTTGATGGGGACGCGGCGTGGGGTGCAGACGGAGTTGTGTCTGGCGAGGTTGCGCGGGTGGAATCCGGCGGTGCGGACGTGGGGGTTGAGTGCGTCGATCGGGAACCTTGAGGAGGCGCGGGATGTGTTGCTAGGGAGAGGGGCGGCGGATGGGGTGGTGGTGGCGGCGGCGGAGCGGAAGAAGTTGGGGATTGAGACCCTGATCCCGGAGGAGATGGAGAAGTTTCCGTGGAGCGGGCACATCGGGGTGCGGATGGTGCCGCAGGTGGTGGAGAGGATTCGCGGGGCGGCGACGACCCTGCTTTTTACAAACACGAGGAGCCAGGCGGAGATCTGGTATCAGGCGCTGCTGGATTATGATGCTGAGTTAGGGCCGGACATTGCGATGCATCACGGGTCGCTGGACCGGGAGGAGCGTGCGGGGGTGGAGGAGCGGCTGAGGCAGGGGACGGTGCGGTGTGTGGTTTGCACGAGCAGCCTTGATCTTGGGGTGGATTTTTCGCCGGTGGAGCAGGTGATTCAGGTGGGGAGTCCGAAGGGAATGGCGCGGTTGCTGCAGCGGGCGGGGCGGAGCGGGCACCAACCGGGGCGGGTGAGCCGGGTGATCGGGGTGCCGGCGCATGCGTTTGAGTTGGTGGAGTTTGCGGCGGCGCGGGATGCGCTGGTACGCGGGGAGGTGGAGTCGAGGCGGCCGATGCGTGAGCCGCTGGATGTGCTGGTGCAGCATCTGGTGACGGTGGCGTGCGGCGGGGGATTTGATAGGGAGGAGATGCGGCGGGAGGTGATGGGGACGCATGCGTATGGCGGGTTGACGGATGAGGTCTGGGAGTGGGCGCTGGGTTTCATCACGACGGGAGGGAAGGCATTGCGGGCGTATCCGCAGTATCGGAAGGTGGTGATTGGTGAGGATGGGCGGTATGCGGTGACGGATGAGAAGACGGCGCGGGTGCACCGGATGACGATCGGGACGATTGCGTCGGATCATGCGGTGACGGTGCAGTATGCGGGTGGGAGACGGTTAGGGACGGTGGAGGAATGGTTCATTGGCGGGATCAAGCCTGGGGGGAAGTTCATCTTCAGCGGGAGGCGGCTGGAGTTGGTCAGGATGCATGAGATGAGGGCGGTGGTGAAGGATGCGAAGGCGGGGGTGGAGGGCGGGAGGATACCGACGTGGCAGGGAGGGAAGAGCCCGTTGAGCACGGAGCTGGCGGCGGCGGTGAGCCGGAAGCTGGATGCGGCGGCGCGCGGGGAGGCGGATGATCCGGAGATTCGGGCGGTGATGCCGATACTGGCGATTCAGTCGGCGTGGAGTGTGGTGCCTGGGCCGGAGGATTTACTGATTGAGGAGACGAGGTCGCGTGATGGATGGCATGCGTATGTGTATCCGTTTGCTGGGCGGCTGGTGCATGAAGGGATGGGAATGGTGGTGGCGTGGCGGATGGCGCGTGAGGTGCCGCGGAGCATTGAGGTTTCGTGTAATGATTACGGGTTTGAGCTGCGGAGCGAGGATGAGCTGACGGCGACGGAGGAGGAGTGGCGCGGGTGGTTGAGTCCGGAGGGATTGCTGGACGATCTGCAGTCGTGTCTGAACACGGGGGAGCTGGCGCGGCGGCATTTCCGGGAGATCACGCGGGTGGCTGGGCTGGTGCTGCCGGGTTATCCGGGGCAGGCGAAGACGGCGAGGTCGCTGCAGGTATCGGCGGGGCTGCTGTACGATGTGTTTTCGAGGTATGATCCTGACAATTTACTGCTGCTGCAGGCGAGGCGGGAGATATTGGAGCGGCAGTTCGAGTATGGGCGGCTGCATGAGGCATTGAGTGCGATGCAGCGGCGGCGGGTGGTGCGGGTGGAGACGAAGCGGCTGACGCCGATGGCCTTTCCGTTGTGGGCGGGGATGCTGTCGAGCCGGTTGACGACGGAGACGTTTACGGACCGGTTGGCGAAGATGCTGAAGGATCTGGAGACGGCGGCGCGGGCGACGGTTGGCGGGGTGGATTAAGGATTGCTCACTACGCGGTGATCCGGTAAATTGAAGACGGCGTTCCGGCCCGTGGTGGGGGGATGCGACAATCCTGAGTGATCCATGAAACTGACAACTGAGATCCGAGTGGCGGCGATGATGCCGGTGGTGGCTGCGATGATGGGGGTTGGGGTGGGTGCGGAGACGCGAGTGGGGTTGCTGGGGATTGACGGGAACGGGAACGGGATGAGTGACGTGTTTGAGGCGATGTATCCTGGAGCGGGCGGGCCGATGGATGATCCTGATGGGGATGGGTTGAGGAATGCGGATGAGGCGGCGTGGGGGGGCGGGCCGTTTGAGCGGGATGAGGCGACGCGGGTGGTGCTGGAGGATAACGGGGTGGGGATGATGACGGCGAAGTGGGCGACGGTGACGGGGAAGGACTATCAATTGGAGAGCGCGGTGGATGCTGCGGGAGAGTGGGCGGCTGAGGGGGTTGTGGTGCGGGGGAACGGGGGGGAGCAGATGGTGGCGCTGGGACCGGTGGAGGGACGGCGGTTTTACCGGGTGCGGGTGCGGGACCGGGACGGCGATCAGGACGGCGTGACGGACTGGGAGGAACTGATGGCGGGGACGGATCCGGAGTTGTGGGACAGTGACGGGGATGGGCGGGGGGATTTCGGGAGAGTTAGTGCGAAGTGCGGCGAGCGGAGTGTGGTGTCGGTGGTGGCGACGTCGACGTGGGCGACCGAGTACGGGCGGCGTGGGGAGTGGACGATGGTGAGGCGTGGAGGCATCGGGCCGGTGGTGGTGCGATTTGCGCTGGGGGGGACGGCGGTGCTGGGGAGTGACTATGCGGTTTCTGCGGGCGGGCAGGTGGAGATTCCTGCGGGGAAGAGCGAGGCGGTGGTGACGCTGGAGGCGTTAGGAGATGCGGTGCTGGAGGAGGCGGAGACGGTGGTGCTGACGCTGGCTGCGGGGCCGGGGTATGATGTGGCGGGAGCGAGTGCGGCGGCGGTGACGATTGTGAGTCAGGGGATCGTGGGGCAGTACTTTGACGGAGCGAGCGGGACGTATGTGTTCGGGGACACGGCTGGGAATTTTGATCCGGCGCAGTTGCGGCTGACGCGTCGGGATGGGGCGATTTCGTTTGACTGGGGGAACGGGCCGCCGCCAGCGCCGCTGGTGGATGACGATGTGTTTTCGGTGCGGTGGCGTGGGTTTGTGATTCCGAAGTACAACGAAGTGTACACGATTCATGCGGTGGCTGACCGGGGGGTGAAGGTGTATGTTAGTCCGGTGCCGGTGACGGGGGCGGCGGGGCAGATCCGGATTGACCAGTGGTCGACGACGAGTCCTGGGACGAAGTATTCGAACAACATGATTTCGAGCACGGCGGTGACGGATGGGGTGATTGGGAGTGCGGCGGTGGCGGGGCGGCCCTATCATGTGGTGGTGGACTATCGGGATTCGGCGGGGGTGCCGGGGAGTGCGAATGTGGAGCTGCGGTGGTCGAGTGCGAGTCAGCCTGAGGAAGTGATTCCGGTGAGTGCGTGGACTGGCGAGGGATTCATCGGGAAGGCACCGGTGATATCGGGTCCGCTGGTGGCGGCGGCGGTGGCGGGGGCACCGTTTGTTTGGCAGGTTGGGGCGTCGAATCTGCCGACGGTGTATGGGGCGACGGGGTTGCCTGCGGGTTTGGCGATTGATGCGGCGAGCGGGTTGATCAGCGGGACGGTGGCTGGGGGGGAGGGGTATTATGAGGCGACGGTGACGGCGGCGAATGCTGGTGGTGCGGATGTGGCGTTGCTGACGATTTATGTGACGACGACGGGCGGGCGGATGAGTTATGAGGTTTGGAACGGAGTGTCAGGGGCGGTGGAGGAGGGCGTGGGTCCGGTGCCGGTGGCGTCGGTTCCGACGGTGCGATCGGAGGTGACGGCGATGGAGGCGCCGGGTGGGGGTGGGGATTTCATGGGTGACCGGATGCACGGGTTTGTGACCGCTCCGATGAGCGGGAACTACACGTTTTATGTGAGCAGCGATGAGAATGCGGAGTTGTGGATATCGTCGAGTGCGGAGCCGGGGCGGCGGTTGAAGCGGGCGTGGGTGGTGAACGGGAACGTGCCGGCCGGGGTGTGGGATGCGGTGGCGAGCCAGGTGTCGCTGCCGGTGGCGATGCGGGCGGGAGAGCGTTGTTATGTGGAGGCGATCCGGCGGGAGACGACTGGAGGCGGGCATTTCCGGGTGGGTTGGCGGAAGCCTGGGGATACGGTGCCGGAGGTGATTCCTGGGTATGCGTTGTCGCCGTATGGGGGGGCGGTGGCTGGGGTGACGGAGGGGACGGTGTATGTGGCGCAACTGACCCCGCAGAATGGAGCGGCGACGCTGGGGAGCGGGTCGGCGGTGCTGCGGGTGAATGCGGCGAAGACGGAGGCGGAGTTGACGTTCACGCACACGAATCTGACGGGAGCGGTGATTTCGCAGCACATTCATGATGCGAGGCCGGTGCCGGGGCCGAGTGGGGGGATCGTGTTTGATATTGACGAGGCGGCGCCTGACAGCAAAGGCGTGCGCGTGTGGGAGATTGCGGGGACGGGGCAGCATACGGTGGCGGACGTGGTGGCGGCGATTGAGAGTGGGCAGGCGTATTTGAATCTGCACACGAGCCTTTATCCTGCGGGGGAGGTGAAAGGGTTTTTCCAGCCGGTGGCTGGGTCGCAGTTTTTTGTGCCGCCGGCGGATGCGGGGCCTGCGGAGCTGACGCTGCCGGCGGCTGGGGTGGCGAGGCGGGAGGCGGTGGTGAGGTTTCTGCAGCAGGCGACGTTCGGGGCGCGGCATGACACCGATGGGGTAGCTCCGTGGGATGCGGACAGCATTGAGGCTGTGGAGGAGTTAGGTTATGAGGGCTGGATTGATGCGCAGGTTGCGATGGATCGCGGGCCTGATCCGGAGGTGATGGTGACGCAGGTGCAGCCGCCGCGGGTGGTGTATGCTGCGCCGACGGCGGCGCTGCGGACCTTGCGGAGCAATGCGAATGCGACCGGGTATAACGGGAGCGGGCCGCTGGCGGGGTATGTGTCGCGGTATTACGAGCGGTTTCCGCTGAGTGATCCGGGGACGGTGGGGGTGACGCTGGAGAGTTCTGCGGAGGTCTGGCGGGCGTGGTGGCGTATGGCGTGCACGGCGCGGGATCAGTTGAGGCACCGGGTGGCGTTTGCGCTGAGTGAGATTCTGGTGGTGTCCGAGGATGGAGAGTTGAACGAGCAGGCGCGGGCGCTGGTGCATTACCATGATCTGCTGTACTGGCACGGGCTGGGGAATTACCGGACACTGCTGGAGCGGGTGACGCTGAATCCGTCAATGGGGCGGTATCTTGACATGCTGAACAACAAGAAGCCGAATGCGGCGACGGGGTATATTCCGAATGAGAATTTCGCGCGGGAGATTCTGCAGTTGTTTTCGGTCGGGTTGAGGCGGCTGCATCCTGACGGGACGATGGTGGTGGATGCGGGCGGGTTGCCGCTGAACACGTATGAGCAGCCTAACGTGGTGGGCTTTGCGCATGTGTTCACGGGATGGGTGGTGCCGGGGACGACGTCGGATTATGTGTCGCCGATGGTGGTGAGGGCTACGGATCATGCGACTGGTCAGAAGCTGCTGCTGGAGAATGCGGTGATTCCTGCAGTGGGGACGGCGACGGTGGCGGGATGTCAGGCGGAACTGGCGGCGGCGCTGGATGTGATTTTTCATCATCCGAACACGGGGCCGTTTGTGAGCCGGCAATTGATTCAGCGGATGGTGACGGCGAATCCGAGTCCAGGGTATATCTGGCGGGTGGCGAAGGTGTTTGCGAACAATGGGAAGGGGGAGCGTGGGGATCTTGGGGCGGTGGTGAAGGCGATTCTGCTGGATCCCGAGGCGCGGAATGCGGCGATGCGGACGCAGGTGGGTTATGGGCATCTGAAGGAGCCGGTGATCCGGGCGACGCAGATGCTGCGGGCTTTCCGGGGGTTTTCGCATGGCGAGACGAACCTTGGAAGTGTGAGGGTGCTTGGGGCGGTGGTGGTGAGTCCGAGTGGTCCGGTGGATCTGGGGGTGCCGCTGCCGGTGACGGGGTATACACTGGTGGGTTCGACGGCGTTGTTTCCCGGGAACGTGGTGACGCTGACGAATCAGAATCCGACGAGTGACAATGGGACGTGGATTTTTGCGGGGAACGGGCAGCCGTTGAGCCGGTGGACGTCGGTGGATCCTCCGGCGGGCGCGGGGACGGCGGTGACGCTGGGGACGGATGTGGCGGATGCCAGCCAGCCGTTGACGGTGACGAATGCGGTGGTGGTGGAGGGGATTCCGCTGGGTTTGGGGAATCGGGTGCTGCTGCGGGCGCAGACGAATCCTGCGGAGAACGGCGTGTATGTTCACAATGGCGCGGGGCAATTGCTGACGCGGTGGAGCGGTGCGGACGAGGCGGCGGAGGTGAATGGGTCGGCGGTGACGGTGTCGGCGTGGCGGGATCCGGTGACGCAGGTGTACAGCAACCGGACTTTTGTGGTGAGTGGTGTGGTGGCGGAGGTTGGTGTTAGTCCGGTGACGTATGTGGATGGATCGGCGACGAATGCGGGGAGGAGGGCGTGGGATATGGGGACGACTGGGGGAGGGTCGTTTGAGCAGACGCCGCTGCGGTCGCCGACGGTGTTCAATTTCTTCGAGCCGGACCATGCGTTTGCGGGGGAGAGTGGCGGGGCTGGGCTGGTGAGTCCGGAGTTTCAGATCACGAGTGAGACGACGGTGGTGAACACAGCGAACTGGTTTTACGAGCTGACGCGGCGGAACAACACGAATGCGGCGACGCAGGGGGCACCGTTTACATACGGGCAGGGGTTTGCGTATGGGGATCCGGTGAAGAAGGATGTGAAGCTGGATGTGACGGCGGAGCTGGCGCTGGCTGGGAATGCGGGTGAGCTAGTAGACCGGATTGGATTGCTGCTGATGCCCGGGCAGATGACGCCGGCATTGAGGAGCCTGCTGGTGAATTACCTGAACGGGCTGCCTGCGGCGACTGCGGCGGACCGGATGACGCGGGTCTGCGAGGCACTTTATCTTGTAGCGATCGCGCCGGAATGCGCGCATCAGAACTAACTTAAAATTCCCTGCTGCTGTTATGACATCGCGAGAATTGATGAACCGGAGGAATTTTCTGCAGCGTGCGACTGGCCTTGCAGGTGGGGCGGCGCTGAGTCGGACCTTGTTTGATCTGCGTCTGATGGGCAATGCGCTGGCGGCGGTGGATGTGGGTGATTACAAGGCGCTGGTGTGTTTTTTCATGGCTGGAGGGAATGATCACAACAATCTGCTCGTGCCTGCGCCGGGGGATGATCGGTATGCGGGTTACAAGGCGGTGCGGGGGGCGAGGCTGGCGCTTTGGGAGGACCAGGCGGCGGCGGCGGGGCGGGCGGATGCGGGGGCGAATCCGAACAACTACTGGGCGCTGCCGCTGAACGGGACGGCGTCTGATGGCGGGCGGTATGCGGTGCATTCGTCGATGCCTGCGGTGCAGACGTTATTCAATCAGGGTCGTCTGGCATTTGTGGCGAATGCGGGGGTGCTGGTGGAGCCGGTGACGAGGGCGCAGTATCTGGCGAGGCAGCGGAAGCTGCCGCCGCAGTTGTTTTCGCACAATGACCAGGTGACGCAGTGGCAGACGTCGGTGCCTGACAATATCAGCAGGACGGGATGGGGTGGACGGACGGCGGACCGTGTGAGGGAGGAACTGGCGCGGCAGGGATTGCCGTCGGGGTCGATCTCGATGTCGGTATCGCTGGCGGGGAGCAACACGTGGGAGGTGGGTGATACGGTGAATCAGTTTCAGGTGAGCACGGCCGGAGCGGTATCGTTTCAGCAGTATACTGGGGCGAGGAAAGTGCTGATGGATGCGGTGCTGCGGGCTCCCGGGTCTGGTGGGAGTGCGGCGTTGGCGGCGGAGCGGACGAATCTGCATCTGAAGGATTTCCAGAAGGTGAACGAGCGGGCGATCTTCAACGGGGCGGCGCTGAGCACGGCGCTGGGGCGGTTGGGGGCTGGCGGTGCGGAGGTGGCGATGGGAGCGGTGATTGACGGGGCGTTTGGGTTAGGTGGTGGCGTGAGCTACGGGAGCCTGAGCGGGGTGGAGCAGCAGCTGCACACGGTGGCGCGGATCATTGCGCAGCGTGGTTATCTCGGGATGCGGCGGCAGATATTTTTCTGTCAGGTGGGGGGGTATGACACGCATGGGGACCAGCCGTTGGCGCATGCGGGGCTGCTGGCGACATTGAGCCGGGCGGTCGGGAGGTTTTCGACTGCGATGACGGGGCTAGGGGTGGCGGATAAGGTGACTGGGTTCACGGCGAGTGATTTCGGGCGGACGTTCAAGTCGAACGGGTTAGGGACGGACCATGCCTGGGGGTCGCATCAGATGGTGTTCGGGGGAGCGGTGAAGGGCGGGAAGGTGTACGGGAGTTATCCGACGCTGGCGCTGAACGGGCCGGATGATTATGATACGGGGAATGGGGCGACGGGGAGGTGGATTCCGACAATGAGTGCGGACGAGTATGCGGCGACGCTGGCGCGGTGGTTTGGGTTGGGGGAAGGGGAACTGGACGCGGTGTTTCCGAATCTGGGACGGTTTGCGCGGCGGGATGTGGGTTTTCTCGTCTGACGGAAAGGACACTGACGAGTTTGACAGACGCGACGGTGGCGGTGCGGGGCAAAGCGTTGCACGGGGGCCTTTGTGTGCGGGGGCGTGATGGCGATGAGTGGGGTCCATGGAAACATCAATTCTTCCGCGCGCCGTGCTGGTGGCGGCATTGCTTGGGACGGTTGGGGTGGTGGTGGTGGCGTTGCGGCGGGTGCCGGAGACGGGTGGGGTGCGGCGGGAAGTGACGGTGAGCGGGACGCGTGGGGTTTCAGGGATGGCTGGTGTGGCTGCGGCGGCGCTGCCTGGTTACTGGTGGCCGGAGGTGGAGGGCGTGGGTGAGCGCCCGGTGCGGCTGGCGGGATTGCCGGTGGCACCGAGGGGAATGACGGCGAAGGAACGGGTGAGTGATCCGGAGTCGCTGCGGGCGCTAGCGGCGGCACCGGTTTCCGAGGCGATCCGGCTGGAGGCCTGGAAGCGGCTCTGTGAGATTACGAAAGACGAGGAATACGGGAGGTGGATTGCGGTCCCGCTGACGGATGCCTCGTTGCCTGGGCCTGTCTGTGATGTGCTGATGAGGAATCTGCGGGAGCGGCCGCTGGAGTTGACGGCGCGGGGGATGCTGGCGATTGCGGCGGTGCGGGGGCATCCAGGGGCAGCTGATGCGCGGTACTGGCTGGAGAATGCGGCGGGGCGGGCGCTGCCGGACGATGTGGAGGCGATGCGGGATGCTGCGGAGAAGGCGTTGGGTTTTCCGCTGCCGGGGTTGTGATAGGGTAATGTGGGGTGATCGGGTGATCAGGCGGAGCGCCAGAGGGACGTGTCCGAGAGGATGGCGAGGACCCGGTCGAGGTCGTGGTCGGTGAGAGCGCCCATGAGGCAGAACTGGAGCCAGTTGCGGGAGCGGAGCCAGTGGCTGCGCGAGTAGACGAGACAGCCGAGGGACTCGAGTTGGTCGGCGACGGCGAGGGCCGGGCACCCGGGTGGAAGTGTCAGGGTGATGATGCCTGGGGATGATTGGTCCGGGGGTGCGGCGCGTGGGAGATTGAGGGCGTCGAAGCGTTCGCTGAGGAGGGAATGATAGCGGCGGAGACTGGTGAAGCGGTCGTGCCAGTTGGTGTGGACGAGGGCGGCGTGGAGGGCGGAGACGAGCGGCGAGGGGAGGGTGGCGGCGATGCCATCGCCGTCGGCCCATGTGCCGAGATCGAGGGATCGGGCGAGGCGGTCGGGGGCGGGGCGGGCGGCGTCTTTGTGGAAGACGATGGCGAGACCGGCGATGCCGCCGAGGCCTTTGCCACTGGAGGCAGAGGCGATCCAGACGGAGGAGAGGTCGAGGGGGACGACGCCGATGGAGCTGACGGCGTCGATGGCGAGGCGGATGCCGCGTTCCGAGCAGAGAGCGGCGAGGGCTGGGAGGTCGGTGAGGTGGCCGGTACTGGTTTCGCAGTGGGTGGTCCAGAGCCAGCGGACTTCGGGGTGGCGGTCGAGGAGGGCGGCGAGTTTGGGGACTTCGAGGGGTTTGCCCCATGGGAGGCGGAGGTGTTCGTGGGGGAGCCAGAGACGGCGGGCGTGATCGCCGAGGCGTTCGCCGAATTCGCCGTTGCTGAGGACCATGCCGGGTTCGTCGAGGAGGAGGAGTTGGGCGCCGACGAGGTCGTTGGCGAGGGTGGCCGGGCCTGAGGTGATGGTGACGTGGGGAGCGCTGGTGAGGAGGCGGAGGCGGAGTTTGGTTTCGTTGAAGAGCGGGGAAAAGGCCGTGCTGCGGTGGCAGATGGGAGGGAGGGCGAGGGCGGCGTGGACTTCGGGGAGGAGGGTGACGGGGCCTGGGAGGAGGGAGACGGGGGGAGTGGGGGAAGGCTGGATGGCGCGGAAGCGGCCGCGGCGGGCCATGGCGAGGTTGAAGTCCTCGTTGCGTGCGAACATGGGTTGGAACCATGCGCCGTCGTGGCCGACGAGAGGGCCGAAGGGTTGGAAGCCGAGGGCTTTGTAGAAGGGGAGGCGGTTGACGGCGGCGGAGATCATGGCGGCGTCGGTGCCATGGGCGGCGGCGGTGCTGAGGAAGAGCTGGAGGAGGCCCTTGAGGATGCGGCCGCCGCGGTGTTCCGGGGCGATGGCGAGGAGGCGAGGCTCGCACCACTGGCGGTCCGGTGGGAGGTGGCGTTCGAGATCCGGGAGTTTGAGGGCGAGGGAGAACGGCGTGGCGAAGCGGACGGAGAGCATGCCGACGACATCGTCGCCGCGTTTGGCGATGAGGTAGAGGTTGGAGTCGTGGAAGCGGTCGACGAGGCGGCCGTCCGGGCTGGGTTGGTGCTGGGGGATTTCGCCGGCGAAGGTGCGGTGGTTGAGGTGGTGGATGGCTTCGAATTCGGCGGTGAGGTCGGCCGTTTTGAAGACGAGAGCTGGGGAGGGCATGGGATGGACTGCCATGCGCTGGGGAGGAGGGAAATGGGGAAAGGGGAGGGTATTTCAGGTGTTGCGCGGCGGGAGGTTGCCTGTAGGGTCGCGGTCCTTTCGTCCGTCCGGCCTGGAAGGCGCCTTCTGTAAGGCCATGAGGATTGCCCGATTCCGGGTGACCCATCTCATTGGAGGCAACAAAGAAACCGGTCAACGTCACAACCCAACCCCAAACCAGACATAACATATGGCAATGGCAACTAGTGAGCTGCTCGCATTGATGGAGAAATCCTTCAAAGAGCTGCGCGAGAATACGATCGTGCGAGGCACGATTCTAGACATCAAACCGCAGGTGGTCCTTGTGGACATCGGGTACAAGTCCGAAGGGGCGATTCCCGTCAGCGAATTTGAGGATGATGAGATTGAAGTGGGCGACGAGGTGGAAGTCCTCCTTGAGCGCCTTGAGAACGACGAGGGCATGGTGGTCCTGTCGAAGGAGAAGGCGGCGCACAAGCAGAACTGGGACAAGATCGTGAAGGTCTTCCAGGACGGTGGTCTTGTGAAGGGGAAGGTGAAGGGCGTGGTGAAGGGCGGCCTGACTGTCAATGTGGGTGTCGAGGCGTTCCTGCCGGGCAGCCAGATCGATATCATTCCTCCGAAGGATCTGAACGAGTACGTCGGGAACGTGTACGAGTTCAAGATCGTGAAGATCAACGACGAGCGGAAGAACGTGGTTCTGAGCCGCCGGGAAGTGATCGAAGCCGAGCGTGCGGAGCAGCGTCAGCGGTTCCTCGAGACGGTGAAGATTGGAGACAAGGTGGAAGGTGCGGTCAAGAACATCACGGACTTTGGTGTTTTTGTCGACCTCAGTGGGATGGACGGCCTCTTGCATATTACGGACATGTCATGGGGTCGGATCAATCATCCTTCGGAGATGGTGGCAGTGGGTCAGCGTCTGCTGGTGCAGATCCTGGACGTGAACCGCGAGAAGGAGCGTGTGAGCCTCGGCTTGAAGCAGATGGCGAACAACCCGTGGGAGAACATCGAGGCGCGTTATCCAATTGGCCAGCGGGTCAAGGGGAAGGTTACGAAGCTGGTGGCTTACGGCGCGTTTGTGGAGATCGAGGACGGCGTCGAAGGACTGGTGCACGTGTCCGAGCTCAGCTGGACGAAGCGCATTGCGCGTCCTTCCGACGTGCTGACGCTTGGTCAGGAGCTGGAAGCGATCGTGCTGGGCATCAACAAGGAAGAGCAGAAGATCAGCCTTGGTGTGCGGCAGCTTGATACGAATCCGTGGGACGACATTGACCAGCGCTATCCGATCGGGTTGCGCATCAAGGGTAAAGTCCGGAACCTTACCGCGTACGGTGCCTTTGTTGAGATGGAAGAAGGCATTGACGGGATGGTGCACGTTTCCGACCTTAGCTGGACCCGGAAGGTCAACCACCCGTCCGAGATGCTCAAGAAGGGCGACGAGGTCGAGGCGGAAGTCATCGAGATCGACAAGGGCAATCAGCGTATCAGCCTTGGGATGAAGCAGTTGGACAGCGATCCATGGTCTGACATCGACAGCAAGTTCCACGTTGGTGACCTTGTGACTGGAACAGTGGCGAAGATTGCTAGCTTCGGCGCGTTCATCCAGTTGAAGGACGACATCGACGGGTTGGTCCACATCTCGCAGTTGAGCGAAGATCACGTGACGCGCGTGAAGGACATCATCAAGGTTGGCCAGGAAGTCGAGGCGCGCGTGATCAAGGTCGACAAGACCGAGCGCCGCATTGGTCTTTCAATCAAGGCCGCGAGCTACGATGAGGAGCAACTGAAGCGTGAGACGGCGGCGTTTGAAGCGCTGCGTCCGAGCACGGACATGGTGGGTCTGGAAGAGGCCTTCAAGTTCGCGCAGGAAGAATGGCGCCCTGGTCAGAAGTGACCTTGGCAGGCTGACGGCATTGATTGCTGTTGGCTGAATTGACGAGAGACCCTCTCCGGGAGCGTTGCTTCCGGGGAGGGTTTTTTTGTGGGGTGGGGAGTTTGGATGAGAGGCCGGGAGGGGAGGGAGGGGTTGGGGGAACCGCAGATTTTGGGGATGGACGCAGATGATGTTGGGGGGAGGGAGAGGCTGTTGGTGCCGTGGTCAGTGGGGTGGCGTGTCGGAGTGGAGAGGAGAATGCTCGGGAAAGTAGGACAAGGCGACGGGGCACCTGGGGGGCGATTTGGGCGAGCGTGAGGGAGGGGTGGGGGAACCGCAGATTTTGGGGATGGACGCAGACGATACGAGGGCTTGAATGGGTGAGGGGATGGGGCAGGGTGGGGGGTATGGCGAGAATTTCGATCTTGTTTGGTTCGGTGGTGCTTGGGCTCTGCGGATGCGGGCGGCAGGAGCCTGTGGTGGTGGCGGTGCCGCCGCCGGCGGTGGTGGAGGTTGATCGGTCGAAGGAGGCGGTGGAGGAGTTTCGGGCGGAAGTACTGGGGGTGAGGGATTGGCTGCGGGAGCGGACGAAGGGAGCGGGAGGCAATCCGCTGGCGCTGGCGGGGAGTCTCAAGGGGCTTGGGGAGAAGGTGAAGGGGATCCGGACGGACAAGCTGCCGCCTGAGTTGCGGGAGGCGTTTGGGGATTTGGGTGAGGCGTTCGGGGATGCTGGGTCGGTGCTCAAGGAGGTGCCGACGAAGCCGGATGAGATGCTGCCGTTCATTCTCAAATCTGCGCAGGATCCGGAGTTCCTTGCGAAGGTTCAGAGGTTGCTGGTGGCTGGGAATGCGGCTGCGGCGAGGCTGCGTGAGACTGGCAAGAAGTATGGGATTGAGGATCTTGATTTGCAGATTGGAGGAGGCCGGGCCTCGGAAGAGGGCGGGGCGAAGTGAATGGGGAGGTTGGAGAGGTGGGGAGGAGATGTTTCAGGCGCGTCGTCTGTGGCGGAGGGTGAGTGCGGCGGAGAAGGCGGCGGTGCTGCAGTGGTTGTCGGAGGTCGGGGAGGGGCAGCAGGGGTTGAACTTGGTAAAGTTGGAGGAAGTGGTGGCGGATCGGGTGATGCTGGAGGTATGGATTCAGGCGCGTGCGGCGGCGGGTGACTGGGCGGCGGTGCTGAAGGCGGCGGAGGTGCCGGGCAATCCGCTGACGCCACAGGTGGTGAAGCTGATGCGCGGGCGAGCGATGAGTGGGATGGGGAAGGTGAAGGAAGGCCGGGAGTTGTGCCGGGAGGTGGTGAAGGAAGCGGCGGGGGACCGGAAGCGGCTGATTGAGGCGTTGTCGATGCTGGCGGGGGTGAGGGAGCAGGAGTTGTTTGAGGAGGGGATGGTGAAGGCGTTGGAGAATCCTGATGCGGCGGAGGCGATTGTGGCCGGGGTGAGTCCTGCGGTGTACAGGACGAGGGATGCGATTGCGGTACGGCGGCTGTATGAGATTGCGGCGGAGACGCCGGTGCTGAAGGATTCGGTGACGGTGAAGAGCATGCTGTCGCATTACCGGCTGATGCTTGGGATGGAGGAGGACATTGTGGAGCTGGCGACGCGGATGGAGCGTCATGTGGATGATCCGCTGCCGCGGGTGACGCTGGCGCTGGCGATGTTGAATCTTGGGGATCGGGTGCGTGCGCTGAGTG
>CANHUG010000028.1 GCA_947462995.1 Verrucomicrobiales bacterium
ACTCCTCTCCAGCGCCCACGCCGGTGTTCTCGCCTCCCAGGGCTTCGCCTCCATCACCTGCGGCCGCCAGCCCCGCGTCGCCATCATCTGCAATGGCAGCGAATTAACCGAACCCGGCCTCCCCCTCCCCGCACCCGGCACGCTCTACAACAGCAACGGCCCCATGCTCGCCGCGCTCGTCGCCGCCTCCCGCACCGCCAGCTCCATCGTCTCCTCCCTCGCCGGAGACGACGCCGTCTCGCTCTCTAACACCATCCGATCCCACCTCGAATCTTCCGACGCCCTCATCATCGCCGGCGGCATGTCCGTCGGCGATCACGATCTCGTCAAACCCACCCTAGCCGCTCTCGGCGTTCCCGCCTCGTTCTGGCGCGTCCGCATCAAACCCGGCAAACCGTTCCTCTTCGGCATCTCCCCTTCCGGCATCCCCGTCTTCGGGCTCCCCGGCAACCCGGTCTCCGCCTACGTCACCGCCTCCCTCTTCGTCCTCCCAGCCCTCCGCCGTCTCGCCGGCGCCGCCCACCCAGAAGCCCCCAGATTCCACGCCACCGCCGCCCACCACCTCCACAACCCCGGCGACCGCCCCCACTGGCTCCGCGGCACCTTCAACCCAACCACCGGCACCTTCGCCACCTCCGGCCTTCAGGAATCCCACGCCCTCGCATCTCTCTCCCGCGCCAACGCCCTCGTCCGACTCGAACCCAACGCCTCCCTCGCCCCCGGCGATCCCCTCGCCGTCCTCCCCATGCTCTGATCTCACCCATTCCCTAACCGCCCAGCCTCTCCCCCGCCCAACCCCCGCACGCTCACCTCCATCCACAACCGCTGGCACGGCACACAAATCCACATCGCCCCAACCCCGCCCGCCACGGACGCCCCCGTCTCCACCGGCGTCATCACCCGCTCACACTCCGGACACGCCGTCGCACGCCTCCGCCCACGCCCGCCCCGTCTCGCCATCTCCCAGATCCGGTTCGCTTCCCACGCCGATACCCTCCGCCGGAACTGACTGAAATTCACCGTCAACCCTCCACACCCCCCGCACCACCACGTCAACCCGCTCTCCTCCTCCCGCGCCATCAGCACGACACCACATCGGGGACAATTCAAGGCCTTCACACCCCCACCCTGCCCCATCCCCGCCCCCCTCGCAAGCCAGCACCTCCACCCCTCACTCAGGGAAAAGAGAACAGAGCGCCATTCAGGACAGGCCTCTCATTGGAAAGGCGTAAAAGCACTGAACCACCACCGATGAAGAATTCACTCCTCACTCTCACCCTCGCTGCCATCCTCGCCACGCCCTGTCCAACTCGGGCCGCGCCCAAAGGATCCACGTCCGCGATGCCCGACTTCACCAAAGGCGCAACACTCGCAAAGGACGCGCCGCACGATTGGGCACTCGGGCCGACAGGCGCGCGCGGCTGGATTTTCACGGCGAATGGCCACTCACGCGATGCCCGGCAGATTCTCGTAACGGCGGTGGCGAAGGACTCTCCAGCGGCTGCAGTGTTGAACAATGGCGATGTCATTCTCGGCGTGGAGGGAAAGAACTTTTCCGGCGATGCGCGCATCCAGTTTGCCAACGCCATTGCGTCGGCGGAATCCGAAAAGGGCGGCGGCAAGCTGCCGCTGCTCCGCTGGCGCGCGGGCATCACGGAGACGGTGGAAGTAACGCTGCCAGTACTCGGCAATTACAGCGCCACCGCACCGTATGCGTGTGCCAAGTCAAAGCGCATTTACGACCTGGGCACCGCATCGCTCGCGCAGCGCATGAGCGAGGCGAATTACGGCAAGGGAATGCACGGC
This sequence comes from Verrucomicrobiales bacterium, assembly GCA_947462995.1. GTDB lineage: Bacteria > Verrucomicrobiota > Verrucomicrobiia > Verrucomicrobiales > V1-33 > V1-33. Next base: position 1,807 of record CANHUG010000028.1, read on the forward strand.
ATCGTGCGCGGCTGCAACGCGCTGGCGCTCCTGGCCGCCGGGAACAAGCTGTGGATGCCGCTCCTCCAGAATGAGGCGAAGTGGGCGGCGGACTTCACCGACAAGGGTTACCTCTCGTGGTCCTACGGCTACGTGATGATGTTCCTATCCGAATACGTGATGGCCACCGGCGACAAGTCGGTGCTGCCGGGGCTGGAGCGGCTCGCGCTGGAGACGGCGCGGGGGCAGAGCGCAGTGGGGAATTGGGGGCATCGCTTTTCTCCAAACGGCGTCAATCTCGAAGGCTACGGCGCCATGAATGCTCCGGGCCTATCACTCAGCATCGGGTTGGCGCTCGCCCGCGAGGCGGGCGTCAAACACGCAGAACTCGACGAGGCGCTCGTGAAGTCGGCCAGAATGCTGCGCTGGTTCGTCAACAAAGGCGCGATTCCCTACGGCGATCACCAACCGTTCTTCGCCCACGAAGACAATGGCAAGTGCGCCGCAGCGGCGGTGTTTTTCGACCTGCTGGGTGACCGCGAGGCGGCGGAGTTCTTTGCCAAAATGTCAGCCGCCGCCTACAGCGAGCGGGAACGCGGACATACGGGGAACTTTTTCAACATGCTCTGGGCGCTCTCCGGCGTCGCACGCTGCGGCCCGCTGACCACCGGCGCGTATTTGCAGGAACACTCATGGTATTACGACCTCGCGCGCGGCTGGGACACGAAGTTCCTCTACCAGGGCTCGCCCTCCGGCGAAGAGGAAAGCGGCGCCTATAACAACTGGGATTGCTCGGGCAGCTACCTGCTCGGTTTTGCCATGCCGCTGAAATCGCTGCGCCTCACCGGCAGGAAGCCCTTCGTCGTTCCACCGCTCAACGCCGCGCAGACCGCCGAAGTCATCGCCGCCGGACGCGACTTCACCTATCGCGGCGATGCCAATCCTTTTGAGAAGCGCACCACGGAACAGCTCCTCGCCGGGCTGCAAAGCTGGTCGCCATTCGTGCGGGGACGCTCCGCCGCCGCGCTCGGCAAACGTGACGGCGACCACCTTCCTGTGTTGTTGACAATGCTCGCCGGACAAAATCGCGACGCCCGCTACGGAGCCATCGAAGCCCTCGGCGCGCTCGGCCCGCGCGCCGACGCCGCCGCGCCGCAACTCCGCGCGCTGCTCACCAACTCCGACGTCTGGGTGCAGTGCCTCGCCGCCGCGGCCTTGCCCGAACTCGGCCCCGACGCCCGCAAAGCCAGCGTGAGCGACCTGCTAGCGCTCACCGCCCGCACGAATCCCGCCGACCCGCGCCGCCAGGCCGTGCGCTACGCCAGCTTCTCGCTGTTCTCGCCGTTCCCAGGCGCCCGCGGCCCGCGCAGCATCCTCGCGCAATCGCTCGACGGCGTCGACCGAGCCAAGCTCATCCCCGCCGTGCAATCACTGCTCGTCCACGAAGACAGCGTGCCCCGCAGCGCCGCCGGCAAGACCTTCAAAAACCTCACCGACAAAGACCTCGTCGCCCTGCTGCCAGACATCGCGCGCGCCATCGAAAAAATCGCGCCAAGCAACGAGATGTTCGGCGACGGCGTGCGCCTCGCAGGCCTCGACCTGCTCTCGCGCCTCCAAATCCGCGAAGGCATCGCCCTCTGCGTATCCGTCATCGAGCCTGACCGCTGGGGCATGAAGGACCGCATGAAAGGCTGCCTTAAATCACTGCAGAACTACGGAACCCACGCAAAGGACGTGCTGCCACAATTGCGGGAAACACGCTCCTACCTTGCCACGATCAAGAAGGCCAGCGCGGATACTCTAGCGGAATTCGACAATGCCATCGCCGCCATCGAATCCAGCACCGCCACGCCCACCCTTGTCAGTCTCATAGAGTTCAAAGCACGTCCGTCCAGGCAACTTCCACAACTCATGGAATGAAGCTTCATCTCCTTTCTCTATTGATATCGAAACACCACACCCATGAAAAACGTGCTTCGACTCAGCCTCGCCCTCTGCTTGTTCCTCGCTGGCACGGCCCACCCCGCGCCACCGCCCAACGTCCTCTTCATCGCTGTCGACGACCTCAACGACTGGATCGGCTGCCTCGGCGGGCATCCCCAGACGAAAACGCCGAACTTTGACCGCCTTGCTGCAAGCGGGGTGCTTTTCAAAAACGCCTACTGCCCCGCGCCATCGTGCAATCCATCCCGCACCGCAGTTCTATCCGGCGTGCCGCCGCATCGTTCCGGGCTGTATCAGAACACACAGAAGCTCCGCGAGGTCATGCCCCAGGCAGAGCTGATGCCGCGCTGGTTCTCGCGCCACGGCTATTGGTCGGCTGGCTCAGGCAAGCTGCTGCACTACGTCATCGACCCGCAGAGCTGGGACGATTACTTCCCGGCGAAAACGAACGACAATCCGTTCCCGCGCACTATCGACCCGCCGAAGCGCCCGCTGAATCTCCCGCGTGAGGGCCCATGGCAATACCCGGAAACCGACTGGGCCGCGCTCGATGTCACCGATGAGCAATTCGGCGGCGACTGGCTCGTGACAAAGTGGGTCGGCGAACAACTCGCCCGCGAACACGACCAGCCGTTCTTCCTGGCCTGCGGCATCTACCGTCCGCACGAGCCGTGGTTCGTGCCGAAGCAATATTTCGAGCCGTTCCCGCTCGACTCCATCCAGCTCCCGCCCGGTGTGAAGGACGGCGACCTCGATGATGTGCCGCCCATGGGCCAGAAAATTGCCCGCAACCGCTACTTCCCGCACATCCAGCAGCACCGGCAGTGGAAGCAGGGCATTCAGGCGTATCTCGCCTCTATCCATTTCGCCGACGCCATGCTCGGTCGCGTCCTCGCAGCCTTGGAGAATTCACCGCACCGCGACAATACCATCGTCGTCCTGTGGAGCGACCACGGCTGGCACCTCGGCGAAAAGGAACACTGGCAGAAATTCACCGGCTGGCGCGTCTGCGCCCGCGTCCCGCTCATCGTGCGTGTGCCAAAAGGCGCGCCCGCCCTCCCGGAAGGCACCAAGGCCGGCGGAGTCTGCACGCGCCCTGTTAGTCTCGTGAATCTGTTCAGCACGCTCACCGAACTCTGCGCCGTGCCCTCCAAGCCGGACGTCGAAAGCCTCAGCCTCGTCCCCTTGCTGCGCGACCCCTCCGCCCCGTGGCCGCACGCCGCCCTCACGCAGTTGGACATACCGGAAAATTACGCGCTCAGCACCGAACGCTGGCGCTACATCCACTATCGCGACGGGGGTGAGGAACTCTACGACATCGAAGCCGACCCGCACGAGTGGACAAACCTCGCCACCAAGCCCGAACACGCCGCGAAGCTCGCAGAGATGCGCACTCTAACGCCGCCACAACGCGCTCCCGTCCACGAACTGAAACTCGCCCCAGACAAACCAGCACGCATCAGAATCGAGTGATTCGCTGTAATCCCCATAAGACTCCCACCAGTCCTACGAAGCATGCACCCGCTCATGAAACATGTCATGTAAGTCCTCGCATTGCTCCTCTCACCCCCGCCCTTACCGTATCCACATTACCTCCGACCAACGCGCTTCCGACTTCCACGCCCCATTCAGACCTGCACCGCTCGCGCATCCATCGCCCATGAACCTTCTCTTCTGCATCCTTACGGCATTGCTGTTCTCGTTCCACTCAGCCGCAGCGGCACCAGCCATCGAACTCGGCGCGCCTTTCCGTGACAACGCTATCCTGCAACGCGAGGCGAACGCGCCAGTCTGGGGCTGGAGCAGACCAGGCACCATGATCACCGTGGAGTTTGCGGGACAGAAGGAGAGCACAGCAGCGGGACCAGATGGCCATTGGATGCTCAAACTCAAGCCGCTCACCGCCAGTGCTGCACCCGCTGAGATGCTTATCACCGACGACGCGGGCAACAAACTCAGCGTGAAAAACATCCTCGTCGGCGAAGTCTGGCATGCCTGCGGTCAGTCGAACATGGAGTGGTTTGCCGGCAAATCGCTCTGCGCAGCATTGGCGCAGGAACTGGCAAAGGCGAAGGTCGAGGTGCCCATCAGAGAACTGCGCACCGATACCGTTTCGGCACTCTATCCTCAGCGGATGGGTGCCTCGGAGGCGGGATGGAAAACCAGTCGCACCGCCAACGACTTCTCGGCACTCGCACTCGCCTTTGCACACGAACTCCACAAAGAACTCAAGGTTCCCGTCGGCATCCTCCTGACTTCCCACAGCAACACGCGCATCGAGGCGTTCACCGAGCGCAAAGCCATCGAGGCACATCCCCTGCTCAAGCTGGACGCGGATCAGATCCTCGACGGCGATGCCACCACTGAGCACGGCCGCGCCGCCTTTGAGAAATACTACCTGGATCTCGAATCCTGGCAGAAGGACTCTGCGGCTCTCGGCTTCCCCGTCGAGAAGCCACTGAAGCGTCCCGACCTTCCGGGCATCGCAGGCCAGTGGCGCGGGCCGTCGCAGTTCTTCAACGGCAAGATCGCGCCTGTCGTGCCCTACGCCATCCGTGGATCGCTGTGGTGTCAGGGAGAGTCCAATGCCAGCGACGGTCGGCTCTACGCGGCCCGCATGGAGGCGCTCGTCAATGGCTGGCGCGTCGCATGGGGCATGCCGGAGATGCCCTTCTACTTCACCCAGCTGCAGAACTACGGCGCCCAGGATTCCGCCGACGTCGCGTTCGCCGACATCCGGCAGGCGCAGCACCTCTTCTTCATGAACAACCGCAGCCACACCGGCATGATTGTCCAGACAGATCTCAATCCCGCGGCGCCCGGCAACATCCACTATCAAAACAAGCTCCATCCCGGCATGAGGCTCGCCCGCTGGGCGCTCGCGAAAGATTACGGACGCAACAACGCCTTCACCGGCCCCATCTTCGAAAATTACACCATCTCCGGAAACAAGGCCATCGTCTCATTCGAAAAAGCCAGTCTGTTCGGCGGACTCATGGTCGGGAGCAAAGGACTGGAGAAGGATCTGAAAGAGCCTGACAAATTCGTCGAACCCGCGCGACCGACGCCCGGCGAAAAGCTGAATCATTTCCGGCTCTGCGGCAAAGACCGGAAGTGGCACGCCGCGGAAGCCGTGATCACCGGCGATACCGTCGTCGTGACATCGAAGGAAGTGCCAGAGCCCACCGGCGTCCAATACGCCTACAGCGCCGCGCCGATGCATGCGAATCTCTATAACAAAGCCGGCCTTCCAGCCACACCCTTCGCCGCGGTAGATGGCAAACTCATCTTTGAGGAGGACGATCCAGCCAAGGCTGCCGCAGAGAAGGCGAAGTATGCCCAATACACCGACCCTGATCACCCGGTCTTCACCGTCGCAGCGTACTTCCGCGATGGCGCGATCATTCAGCGCGACCGTCCCATCCCCGTATGGGGCTTCGCCAACAAAGGCGTGGACGTAACCGTGACACTCGGCGGCGTCACTCAGTCCGCCACAGCCAACGAGCGGCAGGAATGGTCCGTTTCCTTCCCCGCACTGAGAGCATCCACAGAATCAATCACCCTCGAAGCCAAAGCAAGCCACGGTCTCAGCACGACAGTGAAGAACATCCTCGTGGGCGATGTCTGGTTCGTCACCGGCAGCACGCAACTCACCTCCGAACTCGCATGGGACCGCCGCGACAAACAAGCCGCCGCGCCCGAACCAATGCCGCTCGTCCGCGAGTTCCGGCGGAGAACTTCCGCAAGCTCTTTCCCCACCCCGCGAAAGCGTGGATTCGAAATCGGCGGCGATCGCAAATATCAGGCCTTCTGGCAAACCGCCGATTTCGCCGACGAAGGCGACAGCGTCTCCATGTTCGCCTATCACTTCGCCAGAGCACTCAACCGCCCCGGCATCCCCCAAGGCATCATAACCATGTCATCCGGTCACGCCAAGGAAATGGCCTCACCCTTGTCATGGACCTCATTCGCCGACGTGAAGAACGCAGCCCATCCCGCATTCCAGCCGCGCCTCGATGCCTTGCTGCTGCAGGACCCCAACTCCGATGTCTCCAGAAAAGCCACCTCCGACTACGTGCAGTCCGTGAAGGCCGAGGTCGCAAAGATCGCCACACTCGCGAAAAACGGTAACGCCATGTCCGCCGCGCCCCTGCAGTTCCCTCCATTCCCGGAACCCGGACGCGACGGCGCCGTCAAACCCGACACCATCCCGACTCTCGCCCACAACTGGTGCCTCAGCCCGCTCACACCCATGGCCGTCGCCGGCGTCATCTGGATTCCCGGTCAAGCCAACCTCGGCTACACCCCCGCCGACTACGCCGCCGAACTCGAAACCTATGCCAGCAGTCTGCCCAGCACTTTCGGTCAGGACAAAGTTCGCTTCCTCCACGCCCAGCCGTCCACCACCCTCGTGCAAGGCATCACCACACCAAAACTCGACAACGCCGCGAGCGTAGAATTCGATCAATGGCCGACGTCCCTCCGCGAAATCGCCACCCGGCTCGGCACGGCGGCAAAACAGTAGGCGTTACACAGCAAGGCGGACGAGGACCATTCAGGCCGCGCAGCCCGTCATGCTGAAGATCCTCAGATTCCACAGCTGCTTGAGAGTTGCCCGCCTCGCTTCTCCAGTTTATCAGCAATCACCATGAAACAAGTCGATCGATGTCAATTCAGAACAATCGTTCCTGCGTTGCGTCACATGATCGGCGCGGTGTTATTTGTGATCGGAACCGGGCTGCTCCACGCCCAGAACCTCGTGACGAACGGTGGATTCGAAAACGGAGTCACCGGATGGACCAACTCAAGGAGCGGTTCCGGAAGCGCTTCCTTCTCCCTGGAATCCAACCTGCAATACGCCGGCACCAATGCTCTGAAGACCGTGGTCAGCAATCCAGGAGCCGATAACTGGAATGTGGAAACTCGCGCCCCGATCTTCACCGGCGTCGGCACCGGCAGATCCCTCAGCGTCACCTTCCGCGCCCGAGCCGCGACGGCCGGCACCATCATCAACGCCGCATTTCAGAATGGAACAGGCACCTACAGAGCCCAGTCTTTCACCCTCTCGACGTCATGGGCCTATTACACATGGAACCACACAACCATTCAGGATAGCCCCGGACTGAAGTTTCAGTATCGGTCCGCGGGAACCGTCTGGCTGGACCAAATCTCGGTCGTCGTCAATCCCACGCCGCCCGCCGGACTCGCCATCACCCCCAATCTCGCCATACGCCATCAGATCATGGACGGCATCGGCGGCTCGATAGCATTCAATCTGCCAGACTATGAAGCCTTGAGCGCCACCCAGAAAAACCAGATCGAAAACCTGCTCTACGTCGACTGCGGCATCGACATCGTCCGCCTCAGGACAGGCAACTCTGATGCCTTGAACAACGAACTGGCCATGAGGGCTCAGAGAAACGGAGCCCGAAGCCTCCTGACCTGCTGGTCACCGCCGGCATCCCTGAAAAGCAATAACAGTACCGTAAGCGGCACTCTCAGAATAGTGTCAGGCAAGTACGACTACGCCGGATTCGCGGATTGGTGGCACACAAGGCTCGACGCATCCAACTGGATGCACGACTTCATCTCCATCCAGAACGAGCCAAGTTACGACCCCGGCAACAAGGAGACCTGTCGCTTCGTCGCGAGCGAGTCCGTTCCCGCAACAGCGAGCGGGTCCGCCAGCTACAGGCTAGCCCTCGATGCGGTTCACAACAGAATCAGAAATGAACCCAAAAAACCGCAATTCATCGCGGTCGACGCCGAAACCCACTCAGCTTTCAACTCGATCGCCCCAACGGTCTCGGGGCTCCCTCAGGTAAGCCACCTCGGATTTCACAACTACGGTTCGAACGACTTTGCCGGGGTTGAATCAAAGTACAATGGCAGGCGAGGATGGATGACTGAATGGGGGAAAGACGCCTCAGCCACGGACCCAGTTGGCATCAGGGAGAACTGGTTGCTTCTCCCCATGAATATTCACGAATCACTGGTTGAGGCAAATGCCTCAGCCTACCTCGCGTGGAGAATGGTCCACGGCAACAACACAGGTCAGGTCTGGGCGATGATCGGTGTGGAAAATCGACAATTCCAAGTCCAGAATTCATTCCATTCCGTCAAGCACTTCGCAAAAGAGATCTCGCCAGGCGATCAGCGCTTCGAGGTGACCAGAAGCGACACCAATACCGATGTCCGCATCTCCGGCTACATCAGTCGAAACGGGAAAAAGATCACACTCGTCGCACTCAATACCAGCACCGCCGCCGCCGGAATCTCCCTGCGCTTCCCCGGACTTCCAGTGCTTTCCATGAATGCATTCCAGACCAAGCAAGCCGACATGACCAACAATGTCCTCACGAATCCCTATCAGGCGCTCGGCTCACTGAATCATGCTCTCACCCAGACACTCCCGGCACAATCAATCACCACCTACGTGATCAGTCTGTCGGATACCCTCAATCCCTACGACCCGACCCTCCTGCGCGTGAACAGGTTCGAACATCGCGGGAATCAATTCTCCGTAACCATCCCCGCCCAACCCGGCCATGACTTCACTCTCTGGAAATCCAGCAACCTTGCCGGGAACTCATGGCAAGAGGTGACTAATGCAGTCTCCACCGAGTCCGACGGACAACTGATCCTCACCGACCCAAACCCCGGCTCCGGCAAGGCGTTCTACCGCGTCGAACACGCCAAAGGCCTCTGAAAAGTCTTTTCTAACCGCACGAGTTCGCTAAACGCTAATCATTCACAGTCCCTCCATGAAACACGCCACCACCTCACTCGCCTGCGGCATCGGTCTCGGGCTTTCGCTGCACATGGCAACCATCAGCGCAATCGCCGCGCCGCCAGCACCGCCTGCTCCGCTCAGTGCACAGGGGCAGCAGTTGCAGGCGCAGTATGAGGCGATGCTGGCCGGCCTGAAGGCAGGGCTCTCCAAAGCATTGCCGATCATTGATGATGCCAGCAAAGCCGCGCTCCAACAGGCCCGTGCCGCTGTCGCCAAAGCCACCGCCGAGGCCAGAACCGCAAAGGATGCCCTGGGCAAAGTCGGCACCGCAAAGGCGCTCGTGGATCATGCAAACGGCAAATGGCTGGGCGGCGCGGCCAAAGGAATCGCTGCGGCCGAGGCAGCCCTCAAGAAGGCCACCACAGACGCGGAGCGTGAGGCCGCGAACAAAGATCTGGCCAAATGGCAGGCCGACAAAGAAGCCGGCCTTAAGGCGCTGGCGGAACGGCAGGCGGCACTGGAAGCAGCGAAACTTGAGGAACCAAAACTGGCCGCGGCAAATCAGGCCGCACAGGATGCCCTCGCCAAAGCGCAGGCCGCCGAACTCGCCGCAGCGGCCGCTTCCCTCAAAGCCGTGGAGCCATTTCTCGCCAGCGACAAACTCGACGCAAGGCTCGTCCTCTGCGCCGTGCTGGCGAACGCCACACCAAAGGGGCTCGCGGAATTCGCCGCGCTAGGCAAGGAACAGGTAGTAATCGTAACCACGCTGCTCGCTGACGAGGCCCTCATGAAAGCGATGCTCGCCGCCGGCGGGGCAAAGGACGGCAAGTATGGTCAGGCAGCGCGGATTTATGCTGCCATCCGAAAAGCAAGCCCGCGTGCGAAAGATGGACTCTATCAGAAGCTCGCCCTCGCCGTCAGCCTCGAACACGCCGTTCCCATCAAGCAGGGCAATCCCGTCGCTGCCACGAGCGCCCCGGACACCGTGGACCCGGTGAAACGTTATCTGCACTTCGAAAAAGCGAGCCTCGACGGCGAACTCGACCCCGCCTTCAAATCCCTCAACACATGGGAACTCCGCAACGTGGTCAACGGCGACGAACCCGACGACATGCTGTCATGGGGCCGCGAGATGCTCCGCAACTACCGCCCCGATCACGTGCTGAACCCCGACTACGGCTGGCGGTATTCACGCGCTGTGACCACCGACGTGCGCTACGGCTCCCAGAACGTGAAGGACGATCTTCCGGAATTGCAGCAATACCAGAACATCATCAGAAACGGCGGCATCTGCGGACGCCGCGCCTTCTTCGGCCGCTTCATCCTGCGCGCCTTCGGCATGCCCACCACCGCCCGTCCGCAACGCGGCCACGCCGCTCTCGCCCGCTGGACTCCTGACGGTTGGGTCATCAATCTCGGCGCCGGCTGGGGCTGTCTCGAAGCCAAAGGCGTCATGGAATTGTCCGACACCGACTTCGTGCTGGAAACACAGATCCGCAAAAACCCCGCTCAGCACGCCAAAGCCCTCCGCGCCCAGTGGGCCGCCGATGCCATCGGCGAACAGAAATACATCAGCCTCCAACCCGGCTCCGGTGGCTTCTGGGGCATGATGGCGCTCTACTCGAAAAAAGCCGCCGTCGGCGAAAAACCCGCCGCGCCAGCCGCCCTCGGCGAAAACCTCGGCGAAGCAAATGAGTCCGCCGAAGTCCGTTCCCGCGCCCTCGTCAAAGCCACCGTGACCGACGCCGACAAAAAGATCGCCGTTTCCCCTGACGGCACCATCACCATCCCCGCAGCGGCCTGCGGCGGCGCTCAGATCCTCGGCAGCTTCGCCGGCGGCCATCAGATCTTCTCCGGCGGCGGCACCATCACCTGCGATGTCGAAATCCCCCGCCACGGAAAGTATGCCCTCACCGCAAAGGTCGTCACCGTGCAGAATAACCCGAACATGCAACTCGTCGCCAATAGCGCATCACCAGTCGAGATCACCATCCCGTACACCATCGGCAAATGGCAGCAGACTCCCGCCGCCGAAATCACCCTCACTCAAGGCAAAAACAGCCTCCAGCTCACCCGCCCCGCCGAAAGCCGCGGTCTCACCATCAAGGAATTCACCCTGACCCCGCTGAAATAGGCCGCGCCGCGAGGATAGACCCCGATCAATAGCAAGACCCCTAATGCCGAAGACGTCGAAGCTCATGATTCCCCCCATTCTTGCCTGCCTGACTTTGTTTCTCGCAGGGACCAGTGGCGCGCAGAATCCCGACCCTGCGGCACCGTATGACCTCGTCATCTATGGCGACTCGTCCGGCGCGGCAACCGCGGCAATCGCCGCAAAGCGCGAGGGGCGTTCGATCGTGTGGGTCAATCCCACCAGATTCCCCGGCGGCATGAGTGCTAGTGGCCTGGGCGCGACTGATTTCCTCGGGAGGCAGAACACCTTTGGCGGCATCGCCAAGGAATTCTATAAGGGCGTCGCGACAGCTTACGGGAAAGATTTCGTCCGCAGCTTCGAGCCACACGTGGGCAAGCAGGTGTTCGAGAAGCTGCTCGCCGATGCAGGCATCGCACCCATCTACAACGAGCAACTCGACCGCACGCCTGGCAAGGGTGTGACAATGGAAGGCAAGCGCATCACGGCCATCACCACCCTGAGCGGAAAGTCGTTTCGCGGGAAGATGTTCATCGATGCCACCTACGTCGGCGACCTCATGGCGGCCGCGGGCGTGACGTTCACCGTGGGGCGCGAGTCGGAGAGCCAATACGGCGAAAACCTCGCCGGCGTGCGCCGCGGCGACACAAATCCCCGCGTCCATTACGGCCAGAAGGACAAGGACCATTTCGTCGCAGCGGTCGACCCGTATGTAAAACCCGGCGACCCGGCGAGCGGGCTGCTCCCCCACGTCGTTTCCGGCGATGGGCTCGTGAACGGACAAGGCGACAAAAAGATTCAGGCCTACAACTACCGAGTCTGTCTCACAACCAATCCCGCCAACCGCATCCCTATCGAAAAGCCGCCCGGCTACCGCGACATTGACCACGAACTGCTGCTGCGGAACTTCGAATCGGGCGACCCGCGGATGCCCGCACTCATCGAGCCACTCGAAGGCAACGGACAAAAGGTGGACTGGAACAATATGCACGCGGTCGGCTCCGACTTCGTCGCCGCTAACTACGAGTACCCTGAAGCCAGCTACGAGCGCCGCCGCGAAATCGAGGAGGCCCACGAAACCTTCATTCGCGGCTTCCTCTGGACGATGGCAAACAGCCCGCGCGTTCCGCAGAAGCTCCGCCAGCGCGCCGCATCGTTCGGGCTACCGCGCGACGAGTTCACCGACAACGGCGGCTGGCCATGGATGATCTACATCCGCGAGGCGCGCCGCATGGTCTCCGATTACGTTATGACGCAGGCCGATTGCATCGGCACCCGCAAAGCGCCGGATCCGGTCGCCCTCGGCTCTTTCGGCATGGACTCGCATGCCGTGCAGCACATCGTCACCACAGAGGGCACCGTGCAGAACGAAGGCGTCATCTGGCGGGTGCCGCCGCGCCCTTATGGCATCTCGTATCGCTCCATCGTGCCGCGGAAAGGCGAATGCGAGAATCTCCTCTCGCCCATCTGCATCTCAGCCTCCCACGTCGCCCACGGCTCTATCCGCATGGAACCCGTCTTCATGGCCCTATCGCAAAGCGCCGCCATCGCTGCGGGCCTCGCCCTTGACCGGAATCTAGCCGTCCAGGACGTGCCTTACGACTTGCTGCGGGCAAAGCTGGAAGCCGCAAAGCAAGTCGTCAGCACCCCAAGCCACCCGCGTGCACCCAGTGGCAACGCGGATCGCACCCTCGATCCGACCCACCGCGCCCGCGCCGCCGTCGCCACCCGGGCCGCGGACCGGACTTCCCATTGATCGCTTATGACCATCTCGGATACGCGCACGATATCGTCAGCTGGATCGACACGGATTCTGAAGAAACTGGCTTTGTCGTCCATTTCGCTCGCCCTGTCTGCTCTTGCGACGATCTCCTCGGCGGAGACCCCTGCCCCGAAGCCGGATAGCAAGTCACCGGACTTCGCCACGCAGATCCGGCCGATTCTTTCCAAATATTGTTTCGCCTGTCATGGCCCGGATGAAGCCAAGCGCAAAGGTGGACTGCGATTGGATACACGAGATGGTGCCATCACCCGCAATCAGGACGGACAAGCCGCTGTCGTGCCCGGCGACATCCAGGCCAGCATGCTGCTGAATCGTTTGACCACCATCGATACAGACGAACGCATGCCGCCCAAGGCCCAGCCCGGTCCGAACCCTGCGGAGCAGGCGCTGCTGCAACAATGGATCGCCGCCGGCGCACCCTATGCCGAACACTGGGCATTCGTCGCGCCGCAGCGCCCCGCCAAGCCTGCGCTCAAGGATGAGGCATGGGCTCGCAGTGATCTTGATCGTCTCGTTCTGGCCAGTCTCGAAGCGCAAGGCATGAAACCTCAGCCCGAAGCCACGCGCGAGACGCTCATTCGCCGTGTCAGTTTGGACCTGACCGGAGTTCCACCGACACTCGCCGAAATCGACGCCTTCGTCGCAGACAAGGCCCCTGATGCCTACGAGCGTGTGGTCGACCGGTTGCTCGCCTCTCCACGCTTCGGCGAACGGTTAGCCACACCATGGCTCGACGCCGCGCGCTACGCCGACAGCCATGGATTCCAGCAGGATGATGAACGCTCGATGTGGCGATGGCGCGACTGGGTCATCGACGCCTACAACGCCGACATGCCTTTCGACCGTTTCACGCTTTTGCAGACGGCTGGCGACTTACTGCCCGATGCCAGCCCCGAAACCATCCTAGCCACGGGATTTCACCGCAACCACCGCCTCAGCGCGGAAGGTGGCATCGATGCCGAGGAGTTTCGCATGGAAGGCGTCTTCGACCGCGCGGAGACTACTGCGACGGTGTGGCTCGGTTTGACGATGAATTGCGCCCGCTGTCACGACCACAAATTCGACCCGATTCTGCAGAAGGATTTTTATCGCTTTGCAGCCTACTTCGATTCAATCGACGAGAGCGGCATCCGCGGCGCAGAACGCAGCGCGGCGCCAGTCCTGCGGCTTCCCAATCCCGCGGATTCAGAGCGCACCACCCAGCTCGCTGCCGCCGTCACCGCAGCCGAAAATGAACTGGCGACACTGAAGTCTGCCGCACCGCCAGCAGCTAAAGAAGCGCTGGATGCGGCACACTCTGCACTCGCTGCGGCCAAGAAAGCGCGCGATGCTTTTGCCGAAGGAGGGCCTGAAGTGATGGTGCTCAAGGAACGCGCGAAACCACGTGAAACCTATGTGCTCGAGCGCGGCGAATATGGGCGGCGCGGCGCGCGCGTCGAAGCTGGTACACCCGGATTCCTGCCGCCCCTTCCCGCCGATGCGCCCGGCAACCGCCTCACCCTCGCACGCTGGCTGACTGATCCCGCGAACCCGCTGACGGCGCGCGTCCAGGTCAACCGTTTCTGGGAGATGCTATTCGGCTCGGGACTGGTCGCGACGCCCGAAAACTTTGGCAGTCAGGCCGAACCTCCATCGAATGCTCCGTTGCTCGACTGGCTGGCTGTCGAGTTTCGTGAACAAGGTTGGAGCACGAAGCGACTCCTGCGCACCATCGTCACCAGCGCCACCTATCGTCAGAGCGCGGCGGCGCCCGCAGAGTTGCTCGCCCGCGATCCGGCCAACCGTCTGCTCGCGCGTGGTCCTCGCTTCCGCCTGACTCCCGAAATGATCCGCGACCAAGCGCTGGCCGCCTCCGGATTGTTGGTCGAACGCATCGGCGGACCTGCCATCCGTCCCTACCAGCCCGCCAGTTCGTGGGATGGCGGCCCGGGCAGCGGCAATCTCAATAATTACACCCCAGCCACCGACGACGGTCTATGGCGCCGCGCCGTTTATGTGATCTGGAAACGCACCCAGCCACCACCAGGCATGGTCGCGTTCGATGCGCCGAGCCGCGAGTTCTGCAGTGTCCAGCGTCTGCGGACCAACACGCCGCTGCAGGCCCTCACCACCTTCAACGATGTCACCACGACGGTCGCTGCCCGCATGCTCGCGCAGCGCATCATGGGCGAAGCCACGACGCCTGAGGTAAGGCTGACTCTGGCGATGCGGCATGTCGTTTCGCGGCGTCCGGATGCCACCGAACTCGCCATCCTCACTGCGGGACTGAAACGAAGATTGGATCGTTATTCCGCCGATCCCACCGCCGCCACGTCCGTGCTCGCAGAGGGCACCCCGCCGCCGCCTCACGCATTCCCGCCCGCCGAGCTTGCGGCTTATGCGCAGACCTGCGCGCTCATTCTCAACCTCGATGAAACCCTCACCCGGGAATGAATTCATGAACCCCATCAACTCGTTCCAAGATCAATTACTGCGGCGCGCCTTCCTCAAGCGCAGTGCCGGTGGCATCGGCATGATGGCGCTCGCTTCGTTGTTGGGCCGCAACCTTGCCGCAGCCGAAACAGTTTCCAGCGATGAACGATTAGTCCTGCCGCATTACGCGCCCAAGGCCAAACGCGTCATTTTCATGCACATGGCCGGGGCACCGTCGCACATCGATTTGTTCGAACACAAACCACAGATCGAAAAGCTGCGCGGCACCAATCTGCCCGCCTCCGTGCGCAATGGCCAGCGGATCACTGGGTTCACTTCAGGGCAGAAAACCCTGCCCGTCGCCCCGGCGCACTGGCCATTCAAATTGTGTGGCCCATCGGCCATGCCGATCAGCGATCTGCTCCCCGAATTGCAGAAGATTGCCGGCGACGTCGCCTTCGTGCGCAGCATGCACACCGATGCCATCAATCACGATCCCGCGATGAGTTTCCTCCAATCCGGATCCCAATTGCCAGGCCGCCCTGCCCTTGGATCTTGGCTCTCGTATGGGATCGGCACCGTGAATGCCGATCTGCCCGCGTTTGTTGTCTTAGTATCGCGCGGCGCTGGCCGTCCTCAGGAATCACCCGTCTACGATCGCTTCTGGTCCAGCGGCTTCCTGCCCGGCGAACATCAGGGCACACGCTTCCGCGCCGGCATGGAGCCCGTGCCATTCCTCGCGAATCCCGGAGGTGTCGCCCGCACCGACCGCCGCGATCAACTCGATGACCTCGGCGCCCTCAACAGACACCGCGAGGCCTCTCTGCCCGACACCGAAATCGCAACACGCATCGCGCAGTATGAACTCGCCTTCCGCATGCAGACCTCCGTGCCCGAGTTGCTCGATCTCACGAAAGAACCACGGGAGGTCCTCGATCTTTACGGGCCGGACGTCCAAAAGCCCGGCAGCTTCGCATGGAACTGTCTCATGGCGCGTCGTCTCGCCGAACGCGGTGTGCGCACCATCCAACTCTCGCACGTGGGTTGGGATCATCACGAAAACGTGGTGGACCAATTGCCGAGGCAATGCGCCGAAGCCGACCGTCCCGCCGCCGCCTTGATCACCGACCTGAAGCAGCGCGGTCTGCTCGACGACACTCTGGTCGTATGGGGAGGCGAGTTCGGCCGCACCATCTTCACCCAGGGCGGAAGCAATGGCCGAGACCACCATCCCCGCTGCTTCACCATCTGGATGGCCGGCGCTGGAATCAAGGCCGGCGCCGTCGTCGGTGAAACCGACGACTTCGCCTACAACGTCGTCCGCGATCCCTGTTCCGTTCACGATCTGCACGCCACCATCCTCGACCAGCTGGGCATCAACCACGAAAAGCTGACCTACCTCTTCCAGGGACGGAAATTCCGCCTCACCGATGTCTCCGGCGTGCCTATCAGCGGAGTGTTGGCATGAGGATATGGTCCTGAATTGTGGCGCAAAGCAATCCCTGATGATTGGCACGTCGCTCGTGGATTGACAGATTTCCATTTAATCAGTAAAGTCAAAACAATGCTACAGCTGTCCATAAAGCGTCTTTGGCCCTTAGCGGCCGCATTCATTGCGGTATATGTATCGTGCTATTTCATACTGCTTACACCCAAGCCATATCGCCTTATTGATCGAGCAGACATCGCGCAGGCAACGGCAGAAGCCAGGCCCGGAGTGCGTTGGTATCCCCCGCCAAATTGCCATGACGGAATCCTACCTATACTTTTCACCCCAATCTTTTACTTAGACAAATCAATACGCCCGCGTTTCTGGGAAAAAAAGAATGGAGATCCGGCCCCGGAATGGTTCTTTTTGGAAGAGTAGCGCACTGCAACGAAGACAAGTATGCCACAGTGCGTAGATCAGCCGAGTTGCCCTCCACCTCAATTCCAAGAATACCCGCCGATGCCTGCGCACAGGCTGCCCCATACGACGCGCCGGGACCAAGGCGCTTCAGTTCGCGGCTCACCGTGCTCATGGCGCGGCCGAGTTCCTTGCCAATCGCTGTCGGTCCATA